>NZ_CAXAQF010000016.1:0-166425 GCF_963970735.1 Pseudomonas sp. RA_35y_Pfl2_P32 | reverse complement strand
TTCTTTTCGGTCACTTGATTGACTGCTTGGATTTTGAATTCTTCGGGATAACGCGGGTTGCTCATGGCACCTCCTGATTGGCCTCATTTTAAGGCATGGAGGTGTCTACGAAACCCGGGGCGATTCAGACTGTGACGAAAATGATGCCATGGCTACAGTCTCGGAAGCAGCTATAGAGATGGCTGAAATGGCCAGACCCTTACCTGGCCTTTTTTCATTGAGGCTCAGAGTCCAGCGAGCAATCGTTCGAACTGTTCACACTCCCATGAACTCAGTAGTTCGACAGGATCGGCTCCGTCACGCTGCCAGAGTTCGAGTGTCCCGACTCGGCCATCAGGCGACCTGCAGTACTCGCAGTAGTCCAGGGTGTCACAGTCATTGAAAAGCGTGAGTCGCCAGCCATCAATCTCCACGGGCATGAGTCCGTGGTAGATCTCATTCCATGACTGGATGGAATTCCGAATCATGATGCGTTTGCCGAGCGCCACGTCCGTCAGCACCTGGCAGACCTCGCGGGCGGTGAGAGGGGAGGTTGTGTTCAAAGTGTTCTGCGCTCGCGTCGTCACTGCCCATAGCCAAGCAGCGGTATGAAGTACGTTATTCAGCAAGGCGCGCTGAAAAACCTGGGTTTCACTTGGAAAAAACGCAATGTGGCGCAATGGCATTCCAGGTCAGCGTAACCAAGACGAAAACCGCCTGATTGTCAGCTACTTATTGCCGTTGTTTTGAAGCGGTGTCTTTTTTCGGGCGCCCCTCGTTGGATGTGCGCCGCGGAAATAATTTTGGGATCCGTCCTGATGGCCCTGGAGCGATGAGGAATGTGGACAGCAAACTTATTGGCTCAGCCATAGAGCGCTGATTTACCAGCTAATCCAGAAATCAAGCTATCATTTGGCCATTACCATTACCATTACCTACCAGGATGGGCGGGTAGGCACCCTCAACGGGCGCTCACTCCATCTGATGATCCGGCGGCAAGCAAGGAGAATCGCAGTGAGATCCCAAGTCAGAATCATCGACTCGACGCAGTTACAAAACGCCAACCCGAATCTGGTAGATCCTGTCGGGTACCGCAAAAGCGGACTCAGCTTGAATCACATCGTTGGCTGTCCACTCGATTGCAGCTACTGCGTTCGTCACCTCTATGGAAATTTCGATCAGCGCACGCCGCAGGCACTGATGAGCGATGAGGACGCCTTCCAGCGATTTATCACTCACCGGTATTTCCAGCCTCACATCACACCTATTCAGCTGTTCAACCGGGCCACCGACCCGATGCTCCCCGAGGTCAAGACTCATACACACAATCTCTTGCGTATGCTCGATGAGGCCGGGCTAACCAACAATGTGCTAGTGATCACTCGATGGCGTGTATCGCAGGACGATTGCGAGCGCTTCAATACGCTCCGAAACCTCAAGCTGACAGTGCTGGTTACCTACTCAGGAATTGATGATCCGAAGATCGAACCCATCAAGTCTTCGATCGCTGCCAACAGCCTGAAGATGTTGTTCCGCCACGCCAGGCAGTACAAAGTGGTGCTGTATTGGCGTCCAATCGTTCCAGGGCTAAACGACTCACCAGAGCACATTACAAGGGCCGCAGCGCTTGCCAATCATGCCCATGCGACCGTATTCAGCGGGCTGTTCTATCGCAAGGAGATAGCCGAGTTTTATCAGAGCCAAGGAATCCCTGAGCCATACAAAATGACGGCTAGGCGAAAGCTCCTGCCGCTGGAGGATGAGCAGAGGCTGCTCAGGTTGTATGGGGAACAGAATCAGGTGACACCGATCTTCCACAAAACCTCTTGTGGAGTCGCCTTTGCGCATCAGCAGCCCGATTACAACGGACACTTCGGTATCACCGAACTGTGCGAAACCTGCCCGACCTCCCAATTCGCCATCTGCAAAGCAGCATGGAAGAAACCGGATCAACAGGTTCTGAATCGAATGTGCCACGAGCTGGGTGCTGTGGGAGATCCGCAGGTGAACGACCGTGCAATTATAATTCGCGGTCTTGATGAACAGCGTCGTTACTATCTGCAGCACTCTTTAGGCTATCAGGTACATGACGCTGACAAACCCCATCACTACGCGCGCCATGGCCGCGCCGAGGCAACAAGGAATCTCTGATGTTGAAAACAGACTTCGCGTGGCCATCTGACCCGATCATCATTGTGGACGTTGAAGGCAATGGGCATACGCCGCCGGACTTGGTCGAAGTGGGGATCGCCCCTTTTCCACCCGTGGAAAACCACGAGCCCCAGTCTTGGTTGATCAAGCCTGCTAACCGGATTACTTGGCAGGCTCAGCGCATCCATGGCATTAAGAACGCAGAGCTGGAAAATTGCCCATCCTGGGCTGAGATCATGGACGACGTCGAACAGCATCTTCAGAACAGGTGGTTCGTCGCACACAATGCGTCGGTCGACTATGGGGTGATGAAACGTCACTTGCCCGAATGGTCGCCAGTTGGTGTCATCGACACGTTGAAACTCGCTCGTCACGTTTACCCTAATGCCAAGAGCCATCGACTTGAGTCATTGCTCATTGACACAGGGCTGCGCGATAAGGCCGCCGACCAGCTTCACCGTGCCGCTGATGATGCTTACGCAACGGCCTTATTGCTTGATCATCTCATCGGAAAATCATCTGCAACAACTTGGCAGGACGTCTGCAAAATCGCGCAGCTCAAAACGCAACCTGACGAGCAAACGCCTCCCCCGGAGCAAGGAAGCTTATGGTGAAGCATGTACTGTTAGGTGTCACCGGAACCCATTCCACAGGTAAGTCCACCTTCTGTGACGAGCTCAAAGTATCACTTGAGTGCAAAGGCATCTGCGTTGCGACCATCCCCTCCTTCGGGAAGCTGGCTGTACAGCAAGGTATCCCGCTGCTCACTCACCATACCTATGACTCCACGATGTGGTTTATTGACCGCACACTCGAGGCACAAAGAGCAGGCGCTGAAAATGCTGATGTAATACTGGTTGATCGACCGATCATGGATGCTGTGGCGTATTGGAATGCCGCCGTCGAGTATCGAAGCGCGCCTGCTCCGATGCATGAGGTCGACGCAATCAATGCACTGATCGCCAGTGAGCTTCCTAGCTACACGATGATCGTTGCGACCAGACTTGATACCTCGATTGCTCTCGGCCCAGGACGCGATACCAATTTGGTTTTCAGGCAGTCCGTGGACATACACTTGCACCAGCTTTTGAACCACTTCGCGATCCCGCATCAAGTTCTTGTTCCTGACGTGCGAGATGCTCTTCTCGATGGCTTACACGCCGAAATTCTTCAAAAGTTGGAGCGCTTATGACCAAGCCCCGAACAGGACTTTTGGCAGGAAAGCAGGTGAGGCGCCTCGGATTTGGGACAATGAGGCTCACGGGGCCTGGCATTTGGGGCCCTCCGGCTTCAGAAGCTGAAGCCGTTCATCTTCTGAGAAAGGCTGTGGAGTTGGGGGTTCAACACATCGACACCGCCGACGCTTATGGGCCTAATGTAGCCGAAGGGATAATTCGAAAAGCGTTGTACCCCTATGCCGACGAACTGATCATTGCGACCAAAGGTGGCTTTACCCGCCAAGGCCCAGGCAAGTGGGCGCCATGCGGTTTTCCGGCGTATTTGCGCCAGTGCGTTGAGATGAGCCTCAGGCACCTCAACGTTGAAGCGATAGACCTGTACTACCTGCACCGGGTCGATCCGAATATCCCTCTTGCTGACCAGGTCGGAGAGCTTGAAAGGATGCGTCAAGAAGGGAAGATCAAATCTCTGGGCTTGTCGAAAGTCGACATTCCTCAGCTCGCGCAGGCAATGGCGATCACCCCAATCGCCGCTGTTCAGAATCAATTTAGCATCCTGGATCACCAATCCGAAGATGTGATCCGCTGGTGTGAGCACAATAAGATAGCGTTCGTTCCCTACACGCCGTTGAGTGCCGGAAAGTATTTTGCAACCAGTCAGGTACAACAAGCACCTGCATCGGCAAACGACGCTTTGAAATGGCTTCTGGACTACTCGCCGATCATGTTCCCAATTCCGGGCACGTCTAGATTTGAGCATCTGGAGGAGAACCTCAGATCCGATAATGTGTGCTAGTACTACAGCGCATCGGCTTTTCCTGACGCCCTGTTGTGTACGGGCCGTGCGCCATCTCGGTCGGCACGTTGTTCAAGGGTTCTTTTTCCTAGCTGCTCATGCGGCACTCTAGTGTTTACCAGTGGAGATTGGCTTTGAGTACCCGCATCACACCCTTTAGTTCGCAGCATCTAGAAGCAGCATGCCGTGTTCTTGCAGATACTGAGCGTGGCTTGAGCGGCACTCAAATTGGGCATCTTCTCCAAGACATTCGCGTTCCAGACGCCGACCCCAACAACACCAAATGGAAACGCCTATTCAACGCGTTGGCACAAATGCAGAACCAGCATCAGGTTGGGAACCATCTCATCCTTTTCATCAACAGTGCAATGAATCCTGTGAGTTACGCCCGAGATCGTGAGGCCTTCGCTTGGCGGAGGGATGAGCTCAACGTTGTCCTGGCCTTCTCGGGCTTCTACGTGCGCGAAGATGGAAAGGTCGGGCGTGCGGACAAGGCAACCACCTTGGATGTGGCTCGCGCCCGTGTTGGCCGGCTCAAAGCAGCGCTAGAAATCCGAGCTGTACATGAGGAGGTTTTGAAATATTGTCGCGCAGAACTGTTGAGCGAAAATTACTTCCACGCTGTATTTGAGGCTACAAAGGGGATTGCGGCACGAATCCGAAACTTGTCGGGCTTGAATGGTGATGGTGCCGATCTGGTGACCAAGGCTTTCCTCGGACAAAACCCAATACTTGCCTTGGGGCTCCTGACCACCGAGTCTGAGAAAAGTGAGCAGAAGGGATTTGCAAATCTTCTAATCGGACTGTTCGGCGCCGTACGCAATCCTTTGGCGCATGCGACAAAGATAGATTGGCCTATGTCCGAGCAAGACGCTCTGGACATCCTCACGATGGTATCGCTGATGCACCGTAAGCTTGATGCCACCCACAAGATAAACCCTTAGATTCACTAGAACGGGCCAACGGTTTCCTGACACCCTTTGCCCCGACTCACCTCAATAGAGAAAAGCGTCATGTCGGTCTATTTCATTGGTCAGGTGCAGGCCAACAATTGCATCCACATCAAGATTGGGCGCGCTAGCGATATCACGCGCCGGCGGGGTCAACTGCAGACCGGCAGCCCCTTTCCCTTGGAGGTCATGGGTTGGATTCACTCAGAGAATGATGCAGCTCTTGAACGGAAACTCCACATCCATTTCGCGCGACAGCGGCAGATGGGAGAATGGTTCCAGATCGAACCTGCTGACGTCTTGCCCATCCTGATGGACGAAGGCGAAGATGGTTTTATTGCGAAGAATGCTGATGCATTCGAAATCATGGGATACGGGCGAGACGCTTTGCCGGAATACATGGGCGTCTGGGCTTGGGGTGATTTAGAGATACAAGAGTGCTGCCCGTTTTGTGGATGCTTTTGCGGTATGCATTACCAAGATGCCTCCTGCATGTACCACTGCATCAATTGTGATGTGCTTACAGATTTTTCGGATATCTCTCGGGTTGATTGTGAGTAATCCCATAGTAAGCCTGATGAACGCCGGCTGCTCTTCTAGCCGCACGCATCGGCCAGCGCTACGCATTTGAGCTTGTGCTCTTATCTAGCCCATAGGAATACACGAGAGACTCTAAAAATACTTCCTGAATACTCTTCCGCTATCCCATGGATAGCCCACTGATAGATCAAAGGAAATGGCCAAACTCAACCGCTTGATAGCCCTTTGCGATCATTGAGTTTGAAATGCTACTATCGAGCGGATTCAATAAACATAACTGTATCTATATACAGTTGATGTCAGGTGAATGTAGTTCTTAACTGTTTATTTGTACAGTCGTTGTTCACCGCTTGGTGCAGTGAGAAACGCTGGTCATCCTGCCATCATTACAGCCAACGGATCTACTCGTGCTCCTTTTGAAGGCGGTCGGGGAATTTTTATGGATAAATTGCCAGATAAATTACCGTTTGATGCTACGAAGCTTTTCGAAGCACTGACGTATCAACTTGTGGTTGCACTTGAGTACTGCCACAAGCTGAAGAAGGGGAAGCGCTTGTGGGTCGAGGTTTTCGGTGATGTGACCCTGGAAGACGTGGCTCAGGTGGAGGTCAAGCTCTACGCCGATACGTTGAGGGACGGACACCAGAACATCTGGAACACCCTAAATAACTGGCTCAACAAAGCGTTTGACCATACGGCGTACGAAAGCCTGATATTGGTGACGAATCAGGAGTACTCGCCAAAGTCGACGATTACTGGCTGGAACAGCTGTGACGCTGCCGTGAAGCTCGCCTTGCTCACTGCGATCTACGACGGTGCCGAGCAGCGGTTTGCCGCTTCCAAGGCAAAAGAGCCTTCTGAGACCTTGGAGCTCTTGCGATCCGTGATGGATCCAGAGCTGAGGGCTGATTTGCTGGAGGTGTTGGGGAGGGCTGTGTTCATCACCGGCTCGCCTTCGCTCAAAGAGAGGCTCGATGCCTACGAGGTTGATCAGCTGAGGGCAATACGAGAGTCGAAGCGTCAGTCCTACATCGATGACATCCTGGGCTTCATTGGCAGCACCCGTTACCTTGATACTGGCTGGGAAATCACCTGTGAGGAGTTCACCGCCAAGACTGTTGAGCTGACCAAGCGCTACATGAGGCATTCGAGCGTCTTCCCTGAGGTGGATGCTGAGGCGCTGAAGCAGACGATTGTCCTTGATGAGATTGCCGACCGGGCTTTCGTGCAGAAGATCCGCGAGATCGATGGCGAGTCACGCGTCAGGCAAGCGGCCCTGCAGCTTCTAATTGCAGGCGAGGTTATTGATGAGCTGTATCGAGACAATCTAGCCTCGGAATTTGATATCAAACGCTATCAAAAAAACCATCAGGATCGTCATCTGGACGGTCGGCTTATCCAGAAGGTAACCGATGCGGTACGCGTAGGACTTGGTGGTGGCGTCAGCCAGCAAGTTGTTCCTGTAGTTGCGGCAGAGATAATCCGAGGTCAGGGGTTGGAGTTGCTCTCCACTCCCTATCAACACACACCCGGTGACCTTCACTTCGAGTTGTTGAGCTTCAGGTTGGGACAGGAACTGCTCTCGGTACTCGCCTTGGGCCAGGACAGAATTTCTTAGGTCTAGGAGCTCTCCCTTGACTGCAACCATCTTCATCAGCGCACCACCTTCGGTTTCCAATTCAATCAGTTGAGGAACCAGCGATGTGCATTATGGATGGGGAGTTAAGGTAAGGGGAAGTGGGTGGGGCGTGGGGTACAGAGGGGGTTGTGCAGTTTAATGCAGGGGGGTAGAAATCACCGCTTCGGCGGCGTGGTCAGTGCCAATCACCAGGCCGTGGGCGGCACCGGCGATGGTGTACTGGGCAACCATGCGCATGCGCGCCTTGGTATTGCCCAGCACGAAATCCACCGACACCGGGTGTTTGCCTTCAAAGGCCGCGACCTCTGCGGCCAGCGCCTTGACTGCCGGGCCGATATTGACCGTGTGGCGCTCATCCGGCGCGATGAAGTCCACCGACGCCTGGGCTTCGTGTTCATCGAACTGGGTTTCGTACGGCAGGCGCACGGCGATGAATGTGTAGCCCATATCACCGCTGCGCTCGCGCAGTTCACGCATGGCGCGCTGGGCCAGCAGGCCTGCGGTCAGCGAGTCGACACCGCCACTGATGCCCAGCACCAGGCTCTTGAGCCCGGAATTGACCAGGCGGTCCTGGATGAAGCCGATCCGTCGCGCGATTTCCGCTTCCAGGGCAGCCTGGTCGGCGAAGGGCGGTTGGACCTTGAGCTGTTCAGCAATCTCACGCTGTACGGCTTGCATGAATTCACTCCTTGCTTGAATTGCCAGATAGGGCGGCAGGTACTTGAAACACATGTCGCAAATAAGCGACGAAATTCGGGTCTTTGCAGTGGGTCTTGCCAGGCTCGTCGGAAATCTTGGCGACGGGCTGGCCGTTGCAGGCGGCCATTTTAAGCACGATGCTCATGGGTTCGACACCGGGAATGTCACAGGTCAGGTTGGTGCCGATACCAAAGCTGACATTGATCCGTCCGCGCAACGCCCGGAAGATCTCCAGCGACCGGGGCAGGGTCAGGCTGTCAGAGAACACCAGGGTCTTGCTCATCGGCTCGATGCCGAGCTTGTGATAATGGGCGATGGCTTTTTCCGCCCAGAGGATCGGGTCCCCGGAGTCGTGGCGCAGGCCGTCGAACAGCTTGGCGAAGTACAGGTCGAAATCGTTGAGGAAGGCATCGGTGGTGATGCAGTCGGTCAGGGCAATGCCGAGCAGGCCTCGGTACTCACGGACCCAGCAATCGAGGGCGGCGATCTGGCTGTCGATCAACCTTGGGCCGAGTTGCTGGTGGGCCATGATCCACTCGTGGGCCATGGTGCCCAGCGGTTTCATGTCGATTTCCCGGGACAGGTGCACGTTGCTGGTGCCGACGAAACGTCCCGGAAAGTCGTGCTTGAGCACGTTGACCACTTCTTCCTGGACGCGGTAGGAGAACCGGCGACGGGTGCCGAAATCCGCGACCTGCAACTCGGACAATTCCTCGCTGCTGGCGTTGGCACTCAGCCAGTCGAACTTGCGATACAACTGCTCGCGGGCTTGCTCGAGCACCACTTCGCGGTAGCGATAGCGATTGCGCACTTCGCTGACAATCGCCAGCAACGGCACCTCGAACAGAATCACATGCAGCCATGGCCCGCGCAGGCGGATGAACAACTCGCCCTGTTCGATGCCGGTGTGGATGTAGCGCAAATTGAAGCGGAACAGCCCGAGAAACCGCAGGAAGTCCGGCTTCATGAAACTGATGCGCTCCAGGAAACCCAACTGGTCGGCACTCAGGCTCAACTCGGCCAGGCGCTCGATCTGAAAGCGGATTTCCGCCAAATAAGGACGCAGGTCCTCGCTGTTGCGGCAGCGAAACTCCCATTCGACTTCCACGTTGGGGTAGTTGTGCAGCACCGCCTGCATCATGGTCAGCTTGTAGAAGTCGGTGTCGAGCAGGTTCTGCACGATGCGATCGGCAAACACACTCTCGCTCATAACGGGGATCTCCAGGCTGGCCGCAGCCATTAACGCAGTTTCATGGAATGGGCGTAGTGGCGCATATCGGCAGTGGTGATTGCCAGTGATTTTTTGGATGACCCACTCAGCTGGCGGCCGGCGTATCAATCTGCTCCAGCATCCACTTCACAAAATCCCGAACCTTGGGCACTTCCGCCGAGTGCTCGGGGTAGGCCAGGTAATAGGCATCACTGCTGGGCATTGCATGCTGCCAGGGAATGACCAGCTTGCCGTCGGCCAGTTCTTCTTCCACGAGGAAGCGCGGCAACAGGGCCACGCCACAGCCGACTTGCGCGGCGCGGATGCACATGTAAAACGTCTCGAAGCGCGGCCCGTGGTAACTGTGTTCGGTCTGGTAACCCTGGCTGTCGAACCAGTCGTGCCAGGCCTGGGGGCGTGAGGCATTTTGCAGCAGCACCAGGTCGGTGAGTTGGGTCGGGTCCGTGAAGGGGGGGAGCGGCAGGCTGCCGGGCGCACACACGGGGACCAGCTCTTCGCCGAACAGTTTCAGGCACTCGGTACCCGGCCGGGAGCCCTGGCCGAAGTAGAACGCCAGGTCGGCGCGGCCCTGCAGCAGGTCGTCGGCGTCCTGTTCGCTGCACAGGTCCAGGTGAATCTGTGGATGGCGCAGGCGCCACCCCTTGAGGCGTGGCACCAGCCAGCGGGCACCAAAAGTGGGCGGGGTGGACACCCGCAAGACTTCCGTCTCGCCACCGTAGGAGCGCAGGTAATGGGTCGACATCTCGACTTGGGTGAGGATTTTTCGCACTTCAACCAGGTACAGATCCCCGGCGGGGGTCATTTGCAGGCGCCGCCGGACCCGGCGAAACAGCAAGTGCTGCAGCAGCTCTTCCAGTTGCGCCACCTGTTTGCTCACAGCGCTTTGAGTCAGGTTCAACTCTTCAGCCGCGCGGGTGAAGCTCAGGTGCCGGGTGACCGCCTCAAAGCACTGCAGGGCAGTGATCGATGGCAAGTAGCGTTTATTCAGCATGGGTAGTCCCTTGATTCTTGTTGCAACGCTTTGCATGAATAAACGGAATGATATCTCGCCTAATCGTCGTTTGTTGGCTCGTCTGCGTAGCGCTACAACTACAGGCCTGATCAGTCGTCTTGTCGCGGCTGCGAACTTTCCGTTTTTTGCTTGAGGAGTGACCCATGGTTGCCGCATTGCTTGATCGTTTGGGGGTAAACCCGGCCCTGTACCAGAACGGCAAACAGCCTGTGCATTCACCTGTCGACGGCAGCCAGATTGCCTCGGTGAACTGGGAAGGTGCCGCCGAAGTCGAGCAGCAGGTCAGTCGTGCCGAGCATGCGTTCGAGTTGTGGCGCAAGGTGCCCGCACCGCGCCGTGGTGAGCTGGTGCGCCAGTTCGGTGAAGTGCTGCGCGAATACAAGGCTGACCTGGGCGAGCTGGTGTCCTGGGAAGCCGGCAAGATCACTCAGGAAGGCCTGGGTGAAGTGCAGGAAATGATCGACATCTGCGACTTCGCCGTCGGTTTGTCCCGCCAGCTCTACGGCTTGACCATCGCCTCCGAGCGCCCGGGCCACCACATGCGTGAAACCTGGCATCCGCTGGGTGTGGTCGGGGTGATCAGTGCGTTCAACTTCCCGGTCGCGGTCTGGGCCTGGAACACCACGCTGGCGCTGGTGTGTGGCAACCCGGTGATCTGGAAACCGTCGGAGAAAACTCCGCTCACCGCACTGGCCTGCCAGGCGCTGTTCGAGCGGGTCCTAAAGCACTTCAACGATGCACCGCCCTACCTGAGTCAAGTGATCATCGGTGGCCGTGATGCCGGTGAAGCACTGGTGGACGACCCGCGCGTGGCCTTGATCAGCGCCACCGGCAGTACCCGCATGGGCCGCGAAGTGGCGCCGAAGATCGCCGCCCGTTTCGCCCGCAGCATTCTCGAACTCGGTGGCAACAACGCGATGATCCTCGGCCCAAGCGCCGACCTGGACATGGCGGTCCGGGCCATCCTGTTCAGTGCCGTCGGCACTGCCGGCCAGCGCTGCACCACCTTGCGCCGGCTGATTGCCCACGAATCGGTCAAGGAAGAGATCGTCACCCGTCTCAAGGCCGCCTATTCCAAGGTGCGCATTGGCCATCCGCTGGAAGGCAATCTGGTCGGTCCGCTGATCGACAAGCACAGTTTCGACAACATGCAGGACGCCCTGGAGCAGGCCTTGAGTGAAGGCGGCCGGGTGTTCGGCGGTAAACGCCAGCTCGAGGCGCAGTTCCCGAATGCCTACTACGTGTCGCCAGCCATCGTCGAAATGCCCGAGCAAAGCGACGTGGTGTGCAGCGAAACCTTCGCACCGATCCTGTACGTGGTGGGCTATAACGACTTCGCCGAAGCGCTGCGCCTGAACAACGCTGTACCCCAAGGCCTGTCGTCGTGCATCTTCACCACGGACGTGCGTGAAGCCGAGCAGTTCATGTCGGCAGTGGGCAGCGACTGCGGGATCGCCAACGTCAACATCGGCCCGAGCGGTGCGGAAATCGGCGGTGCGTTTGGCGGTGAGAAAGAAACCGGCGGTGGTCGCGAGTCGGGCTCCGATGCCTGGCGCGGTTACATGCGGCGCCAGACCAACACCGTCAACTATTCGCTGGAACTGCCGTTGGCCCAGGGCATCACGTTTGATTGAAGCTTCAGTCCAGCGGTAGTCCCCAGTGGGAGCGAGCCTGCTCGCTCCCACATTGAATTGTGTGGGTTCGGTTTTTGATCGGGGTCTTGCAATGCCGTTACGCGAAGAATGCTTATGGGAAAAACTGACGCCACAACGGCCTGACCGGGCGGCGCTCAAGGGCGAGGTGAGGGCCGATGTCTGCGTGATCGGCGCCGGCTTCACCGGCTTGTCGGCGGCCGTGCATTTGCTGGAACAGGGCAAGACCGTCTGTGTGCTTGAGGCTCAACGCTGTGGCCAGGGCGGTTCGGGGCGCAACGTCGGGCTGGTGAACGCCGGCCTGTGGATTCCCCCCGACGAGATTGAAGAGGGCTTTGGCGAAGTCGTCGGCAGCCAGCTCAATCGCATGCTCGGCGCGGCTCCCGCGCTGGTGTTCAGCCTGATCGACAAGTACCGCATCGACTGCCAGTTGCGCCGCGAGGGCACGCTGCACATGGCCCACAACCGCACGGGCGAGACCGATCTGCGCAGCCGCGAAGCACAATGGAAACGCCGCGGCGCCCCGGTCGAGTTGTTGACCGGAGCGGCCTGCGAACAAGCCACCGGGACCAAGAAAATTGCCGCCGCGTTGCTCGATCGCCGCGCCGGCACACTCAATCCCATGGCCTACACCAGTGGCCTGGCCAAGGCCGCCGCCGACCTGGGGGGCCAGTTGTTCGACCACTCAGCGGTGACCCGGCTGGAGCGCCAGGGCCAGCTCTGGGCCGTGCATACCGCCGAGGGGGCGGTTCTCGCCGAACAGGTGGTGATCGCCTCCAACGCTTACACCGAGGGCGACTGGACCGAACTGCGACGTAACTTTTTCCCGGGTTACTACTACCAGGTCGCTTCGGCGCCCCTGACCGAAGAGGCCGCGCAGCAGATCCTGCCAGGTGGCCAGGGTTCCTGGGATACCCGCCAGGTCCTCAGCAGTATTCGCCGTGACCAGGACGGTCGCCTGTTGCTTGGCAGCCTGGGCAATGGCAATCGCAAACCCTCCTGGTTCCTCAAGGCCTGGGCGGACCGGGTGCAGCAACACTATTTCCCCTACCTCAAACCGGTGGACTGGGAATGCACCTGGACCGGCTGCATCGCCTTTACCCCCGACCATTTGATGCGCCTGTTCGAGCCGGCGCCGGGCCTGGTTGCTGTCACCGGTTACAACGGACGGGGGGTGACCACCGGCACCGTGGTCGGCAAAGCCTTCGCCGACTACCTGTGCCACGGCGACCCGCGCGCCTTGCCGATTCCTTTCGCCCCCATGCAGCCTCTGCTGGGGGCGGGGTTGCGCAGTTGCCTGTACGAAACCGGTTTCTCCCTCTATCACGCGGGCCAGTGCCTGCGGATTGTCATTTAAGCAAGGGAATTTGCCGTTCGACGCGGCACTTTCGGCGGTAACGACTAGCCTGTAATGGTGCGGGTTGTAGCAGTCCTGCACCAGCAGTGTGCAGTTCGGTGACGCGGGCTGTTACAGGCTGGTTGCACGTCGTTTCTGCTGACGGTTGCAATGGTGGCGCGCGGAGGTTTTACCCTTAAAAAATAATGGTTTCACCTTCTGCGGTTTAGACGGTTGCACGCCCAATGAAAATGGGCCCAAAACTGTTTAAAAAACAATAAGGCAACGACTCGCTCAAGAATAAAAAACCGATGGCACGGCCCTTGCTCTGAGCATTCAGTGAAGTCGCAGTGCCAACTAAAAAAACCTTGGAGCACCACCTCATGTCCCAGACGTTTTACAAGAAAGGCTTTCTGGCCCTCGCAGTGGCTGCTGCGTTGGGTGTTTCTGCGTTTGCTCAGGCTGACATCAAGATCGGCGTAGCGGGTCCAATGACGGGCGCCAACGCGGCATTTGGCGAGCAGTACATGAAGGGTGCACAGGCCGCGGCCGATGCGGTGAACGCTGCAGGCGGCGTGAATGGCGAGAAGATCGTGCTGGTCAAGGGCGACGACGCCTGCGAGCCGAAACAGGCAGTGACGGTCGCCAAGGACCTCACCAACCAGAAAGTCGCCGGCGTAGTCGGTCACTTCTGCTCCTCCTCGACCATTCCAGCCTCGGAGATCTACGACGAAGCCGGGATCATCGCAATCACCCCGGGCTCCACCAACCCACAGGTCACCGAACGCGGCCTGAGCGCCATGTTCCGTATGTGCGGGCGTGATGACCAGCAGGGCATCGTGGCCGGCGACTACATCGTCGATGTGATCAAGGGCAAAAAAGTCGTGGTGCTGCACGACAAGGACACCTACGGCCAGGGCCTGGCGGATGCCACCAAGGCCCAACTGGTCAAGCGCGGCGTAACGCCGGTGCTGTATGAAGGCCTGACCCGTGGCGAAAAAGACTTCAGCACCATCGTCACCAAAATCCGTGGCGCCGGTGCCGACGTTGTCTACTTCGGTGGTCTGCACCCGGAAGCCGGCCCTCTGGTCCGTCAACTGCGTGAGCAAGGTCTCAAAGACGTCAAGTTCATGTCCGATGACGGCATCGTCACCGACGAACTGGTAACCACCGCTGGCGGCCCGCAATTCGTCGATGGCGTGCTGATGACCTTCGGCGCCGACCCACGCATGCTGCCAGAGAGCAAGGCCGTGGTAGATGCCTTCCGCAAGGCCGGCACCGAGCCTGAAGGCTACACCCTCTACGCCTACGCTTCGGTCCAGGCCCTGGCGGCAGGCTTCAACGGCGCCAAGTCGAACAAGGGCGAAGACGCGGCCAAATGGCTCAAGGCCAACCCGGTCAAGACCGTGATGGGCGAGAAGACCTGGGACGCCAAGGGCGACCTGAAAGTCTCCGACTACGTGGTCTACCAGTGGGACAAGGACGGTAAATACCACCAGCTGGAAAAACAGAAGTAAGGGCTGACGCGATCGGCAGAGCGCCATAAATCCCTGTGGGAGCGGGCTTGCCCGCGATGGCGGACGGACAGTCAACATCTTCGTTGAATGCGCTACCGCTATCGCTGGCAAGCCAGCTCCCACAGAGGACGGTGTCAATCAGTCTGATCGTGGCTGACATTGCTCCGACGTAAATCTGTATTTTCCTTAGAAGAACCGCACCCCCACAGGGGGGCAGGTTCTCACTGCGTGAGATTGCGTTATGGATGGTATTTTCCTGCAGCAACTGGTCAACGGCCTGACCCTTGGGTCGGTCTATGGCCTGATCGCCATCGGCTACACAATGGTCTATGGCATCATTGGCATGATCAACTTCGCCCACGGCGAGGTTTACATGATTTCCGCTTACCTCGCGGCGATCAGTCTGGCACTGCTGGCATACTTCGGTATTGAATCCTTCCCGCTACTGATGCTCGGCACCTTGATCTTCACCATTGTGGTCACGGCGGTGTATGGCTGGGTCATCGAGCGCGTCGCCTACAAGCCCCTGCGCAACTCCACCCGTCTGGCACCGCTGATCAGCGCCATCGGGATTTCGCTGATCTTGCAGAACTATGCCCAGATCGCCCAGGGCGCCAAGCAACAAGGTGTTCCGACCTTGCTGACGGGAGCCTGGCGCGTCGAAATCGGCAGCGGTTTCGTGCAACTGACCTACACCAAGGTGTTTATTCTGATTGCCGCATTCGCCGGCATGGCGGTGCTGACCTACGTCATCAAGTACACCAAGCTCGGCCGCATGTGCCGTGCCACCCAGCAAGACCGCAAGATGGCCTCGATCCTGGGGATCAACACTGACCGGGTGATTTCCTACGTGTTTATCATCGGTGCAGCGATGGCGGCCCTGGCCGGTGTGCTGATCACCATGAACTACGGCACCTTCGACTTCTATGCCGGCTTCATCATCGGTATCAAGGCGTTCACCGCTGCGGTACTCGGTGGCATCGGCTCACTGCCTGGCGCGATGCTCGGCGGGATCATCCTCGGGATCTCCGAGTCGCTGTTCTCAGGTTTGGTCAACTCGGACTACAAAGACGTTTTCAGCTTCTCGCTGCTGGTTCTCGTTCTGGTCTTTCGGCCTCAAGGCCTGCTCGGCCGTCCTCTTGTGTCGAAGGTGTAAGCGATGTCTTCAACCACTAAAAAAACCATTGATCTCAAAAGAAGCCTGGTTGACGCGATTCTTGCCGGACTTGTTGCCCTGATTGTGTTCGGCCCGATTGTCGGCGTGGTCCTCGACGGCTACGGCTTCAATCTGGAAACGACCCGGGTGGCTTGGATTGTTGCCATCGTCATGGCCGGCCGGTTTGCCCTGAGCCTGTTCCTGCAAACGCCCAGGGGCCTGAAGATTCTTGAAGGCTTTGAAAGCACCGGCTCCGGGGTTCATGTGCTGGCGCCTGATTACAAATCCCGGTTGCGCTGGATCATCCCGCTGTTGATCGTCATCGCGGTAGTCTTCCCGTTTTTCTCCAACTCCTACCTGCTGGGCGTGGTGATCCTCGGGCTGATCTACGTACTGCTGGGTCTGGGCCTGAATATCGTGGTCGGCCTGGCCGGTCTGCTCGACCTGGGTTACGTGGCGTTCTACGCCATCGGTGCCTACGGTCTGGCACTGGGTTATCAATACCTGGGGCTGGGTTTCTGGACGGTGCTGCCGTTGGCGGCAATCGCTGCAGGCCTTGCCGGTTGCATCCTCGGGTTCCCGGTGTTGCGGCTTCACGGTGACTACCTGGCGATCGTGACGTTGGGTTTCGGTGAAATCATTCGTTTGGTCCTCAACAACTGGCTGTCCCTGACCGGTGGCCCGAATGGCATGGCGGCTCCGCTGCCGACCTTCTTCGGCCTGGAGTTCGGCAAGCGCGCCAAAGAGGGCGGGGTACCGTTCCATGAGTTCTTCGGGATCGCCTACAACCCGGACGTGAAGTACTACTTCATCTATGCCGTGCTGTTCCTGGTGGTGCTGGCGGTGCTGTACATCAAGCATCGCCTGGTCAAGATGCCGGTCGGCCGCGCCTGGGAAGCCCTGCGTGAAGACGAAATCGCCTGCCGCTCCATGGGCCTGAACCACGTACTGGTCAAGCTCTCGGCGTTCACCATTGGCGCATCGACTGCGGGCCTGGCCGGGGTGTTCTTTGCCACCTACCAGGGCTTCGTCAACCCGACCTCGTTCACCTTCTTCGAGTCGGCCCTGATCCTGGCGATCGTGGTGCTCGGCGGCATGGGTTCGACCATCGGTGTGGTAATTGCCGCCTTCGTCCTGACCGTGGCCCCGGAGCTGCTGCGCGGCTTCGCCGAGTACCGGGTGCTGCTGTTTGGCATCCTGATGGTGTTGATGATGATTTGGCGACCGCGCGGCCTGATTCGGATCAGCCGTACCGGTGTGACCCCGCGTAGAGGAGTAGCGCCATGAGCGAAGTCGTACTCTCGGTCGAGAAGCTGATGATGCACTTCGGTGGCATCAAGGCGCTTAGTGACGTCAGCCTCAAGGTCCATCGCAACTCGATCTTCGCCCTGATCGGCCCCAACGGGGCCGGCAAGACCACCGTGTTCAACTGCCTGACCGGCTTCTACAAGGCCTCCGGCGGCAAGATAGAACTCAACACCCGTGGCGAGCACACCAACGTCATTCAGTTGCTGGGCGAGTCCTTCAAAGCCAGCGACTTCGTCTCGCCGAAAAACTTCGTCAGCCGGCTGTACTACAAGATGTTCGGTGGCACTCACCTGGTGAACCGCGCCGGCCTGGCGCGCACGTTCCAGAACATTCGCCTGTTCAAGGAAATGTCGGTGCTGGAGAACCTGCTGGTGGCCCAGCACATGTGGGTCAACCGCAGCCTGCTGGCCGGCATCCTCAACACCAAGGGCTACCGCAAGGCCGAAAGCGATGCGCTGGACTGCGCGTTCTACTGGCTGGAAGTGGTCGACCTGGTGGACTGCGCCAACCGCCTGGCCGGTGAACTGTCCTATGGCCAGCAGCGCCGCCTGGAGATCGCCCGGGCCATGTGCACGCGGCCGCAGATCATCTGCCTCGACGAACCGGCGGCCGGCCTCAACCCCCAGGAGACCGAAGCGCTGAGCGCGATGATCCGGCAGCTGCGCGACGAGCACGATCTGACCGTGGTACTGATTGAGCACGACATGGGCATGGTAATGAGCATTTCCGACCACATCGTGGTGCTGGACCACGGCAACGTGATCGCCGAGGGCGGACCCGAGGCCATTCGCAACGACCCGAAAGTGATCGCCGCCTACCTGGGTGCCGATGAAGAGGAGCTGGTATGAGCCAACCGATTCTCGAACTCAAGGAGCTGGACGTGTTCTACGGGCCGATCCAGGCCCTGAAAAAAGTCTCGCTGCACATCAACGAAGGCGAAACCGTCAGCCTGATCGGCTCCAATGGTGCTGGTAAATCGACCCTGCTGATGTCGATCTTTGGCCAGCCCCGGGCGGCTGACGGGCAGATCATCTACCAGGGCGTGGATATTACCCACAAGTCGTCCCACTACATCGCCTCCAACGGCATTGCCCAGTCGCCGGAAGGGCGGCGGGTATTCCCCGACATGACCGTCGAGGAAAACCTGTTGATGGGCACCATCCCCATCGGCGACAAGTACGCCAGCGAAGACATGCAGCGGATGTTCGAGCTGTTCCCGCGGCTCAAGGAGCGTCGGACCCAGCGGGCCATGACCATGTCCGGCGGCGAGCAGCAGATGCTCGCCATCGCGCGTGCCTTGATGAGCCGGCCCAAGCTGCTGTTGCTCGATGAGCCGAGCCTGGGGCTGGCGCCGATCGTGGTGAAGCAGATTTTCGCCACCCTGCGGGAACTGGCAAGCACCGGCATGACCATCTTCCTGGTCGAGCAGAACGCCAACCATGCACTGCGCCTGTCGGATCGGGCCTACGTGATGGTCAACGGACAGATACGCCTGACCGGTACCGGCAAGGAGTTGCTGGTGAACGAGGAGGTGCGCAACGCTTACCTGGGCGGTCACTAGTCCGGAACGCGGCAAACCAACGCCCTGACGGCCCCGGCCCCAGGGCGTTTTTTTTGGCTGTGACGCGGGCCTGATCCTGCATTTGCGCAGTGAATGGGAAAATGTGGACAACAATATTCAGCAGCTGTTAAAGCGCGACATAAAGACGCTGCAAATAGCTGTTTTTCCACAGGTTTGACTTGTCCCCGTTTGCTGTGGAACTGGCTGTGGGTAACGTGGGTGCAACTCGCTGTAAGCCTTGGTTGGCGTGCCCTACAAGCTTGTGGTTGTTTTTTGTACAGCGACTTTTTCACGACCCTGAGCCTGGATTGTCAACCTTTTTATTGGTCGCCGAGTGGAAGGGGAAATCGCCCTGGCAGCCTGTGGATAAGTCTGTGGTTAAACTCTGGAAAGACTTGGCAAAGCGCCGAATTTACTGGCTTGGAGCCATCGCCGATTTGACCGGCCGGTCGCGTTTAACCTGGGAGGGCGACACGTGGGGCGGCCTCGGTCAAGCAAAAAACTTTTCAATCTGCCCGCAAAGCCTTGTGGACAGCGGTGCCCAGACGTTTGCACTTGCCCCCAAAGATTGTGGACGGGGCTGTGGATAAGGTGCGTGCAGTTGGCTGCGGGCCACGGTTCACAAGGGCTGGAAGCGGTTGGTTGTTTTTTGTCCAGAAAACCCGAGGTTGCCCCTAAGAACGTGGCCGGGCATGCTGCCTTTTGTTTATCCATTTCGAGGCTGTGGATCAGCCCAATCCAGGAGAGCACGATGTCCAACACCCTGTTTATTACCGGCGCCACATCCGGTTTTGGTGAAGCCTGCGCCCGTCGTTTTGCCGAGGCTGGCTGGAAACTGGTGCTGACGGGGCGTCGGGAAGAGCGTCTGAATGCCCTGTGTGCCGAATTGTCGAAGCAGACCGAGGTCCATGGCCTGGTGCTCGATGTGCGTGATCGCCAGGCGATGGAAGCGGCCATTGCCAACCTGCCACCCTCCTTTGCCACGCTGCGCGGGCTGATCAACAACGCCGGCCTGGCCCTGGGCGTGGACCCGGCACCCAAGTGCGACCTCGACGATTGGGACACCATGGTCGACACCAACATCAAGGGCCTGATGTACAGCACTCGCCTGTTGTTGCCCCGCCTGATCGCCCACGGGCGCGGCGCCGGGATCATCAACCTGGGCTCCATCGCCGGCAACTACCCGTACCCGGGCAGCCACGTGTATGGCGCGAGCAAGGCCTTCGTCAAACAGTTCTCGTTGAACCTGCGGTGCGACCTGCAGGGCACTGGCGTGCGCGTCAGCAACATCGAACCGGGCCTGTGCGAGAGCGAGTTCTCCCTGGTGCGCTTTGCCGGCGACCAGGCACGCTACGACGCGACCTATGCCGGGGCTGAGCCGATCCAGCCGCAAGACATTGCCGACACCATCTTCTGGGTGCTCAACGCGCCGGCGCACATCAACATCAACCGCCTGGAACTGATGCCCGTGAGCCAGACCTGGGGTGGGTTTGCGATCGATCGCAGCGCCAAGGCCTAAGATCAAGGCGCCAATTCGGCCAAAACAGGGCATAAGGTACACTCCTTGTCGAAACCCCTACCGCATGTCGCGGATGTCCGGGTTTACAAGGAGGCCCTGTGAGTAACCGAGGTGAGCAGGCACTGCTCAAGCAATCGACCATCCTGATGTTGGCCGTGGCGATCGCCGGGATCGTCACGGGTTTTGTTTCCGGGTCCCAATCCATCCTGTTCGATGGCTTTTTTTCGTTGATCGCGACCTTCATCAAGGTCCTGATGTTGATCACCGCCAAGCTGATCGCCAAGCAGAGCAATCAGCGTTTCCAGTTCGGCTTCTGGCACCTGGAACCCATGGTGCTGCTGATTGAAGGCAGCTTCCTGCTGCTGATTGCGATCTACGCCTTTCTCAATGGCGTGTTCGGCATCATCAACGGTGGCCGCGATGTCGAGTTGGGACTGGTGATCGTCTACGCGGCGGTATTTACCGTGGTCGAGTTCGCCTATTTCTTCTATATCCGCCATCGCAATCGCACGCTCAAGTCCACGTTGATCCAGTTCGACAACATCAGCTGGCTGGTGGACGCCATGCTGTCGGTGGGCTTGCTGGTGAGTTTTCTCACGGCGCTGCTGCTCAAGACCCAGGGGTATGGCCAGTGGGCGCTGTACGTCGACCCGCTGATCCTGATCCTGCTGGCCTTGAGCATGCTGGCATCGGCCTGGAAGATCCTGCGCCCGGCCTTGCGCGATGTGCTGGGCATTGCCCCCGATCAACTGGATGACAAGGTGCGCCAGGTGATGGACGCGGCCAAGGCCGAACTCGGTTTTGCCGACTACGTCAGCTATGTGCAGAAACACGGGCGGGCGCGGTTTATCGAGATACACGTGGTGTTGCCGGCCGATTACCGACTGGAGGGCGTGGCCACGCTGGATGCCTTGCGCGAGCAGATTTCGGCACAGTTGGGCAAGCCGGATGCGGCGCGTTGGCTGACCATCAGCTTTACCGCTGATCCGAAGTGGATTGCGGGCTGAAGACCGCGTCGCGTTCAGCGCAGGCCAGCCTGGCTGGCGATTTGCAGGCGCAAAGCTTGCTCGCGACAGCGGTCTTCAGCTCAACCCAAGTATTCAGCCAACCCGCGATAACAGGTCGCCAGGTGGTAGGGCGTGGTCGACGGCATATCCTGGCGGCTGACCATGCCGCTGGCGTCCAGGCATTCGTGCCAGCCGCCGGCGTGCAGGAATCGTTGCTGCAAGGCTTGCAACTGACGCAGCAGCGCCGCCTCGCTGGCCGGGCGCAAGGTCAGGGCGCGCAGGTACTCGGCCTGGGCCCAGATGCGCTGGGTGGCGTCGCGCGGCGGTTCGCCCTCCGCCAATTCGAGCATGGCGGCGACGGCACCGGTCTGTGGCTCGACCCCTCGCTGCTCGGTGAAGGCGAAGGCGCGGTCCAGCGAGGCATGCAGCGCCGAGCCGCGCAGGGTCGGCGAAGCGTCGAGCAGGAACAACCATTCGAACTGATGCCCCGGTTCAAACCAGTTATCCACAGCCCCCAACGGCTTCTCCATCATCACCCCGTGCTGCGGGTCGATGAAGTGCTGCTGCATGGCGGCACACAAGGCCTTGAGTGCCGTCTCGACTGCCCGGTCCTCGCTCACCGCCAGGGTGGCCAGAAAGGCTTCGGCCAGGTGCATCAGCGGGTTTTGCAGGGGGCCTGTGCCGAGTGACGACCAGTCGCGGTCCAGGCTCGCTTCGTACAGGCCGTTGCCACTGGCAAAGTGCTGGGCAAGCACTTGCAGGGCGGCATTGAGCACCGATTCCACCAGCGGCTCGCGCACCTTGTCCCAGTAATGGGCGCAGGCGAAGAGGATGAACGCGTGGGTGTAGAGGTCCTTGCGTTGATCCAGCGGCGCGCCCTGGGGGTCGATGCTGTAGAACCAGCCGCCATGCTCGCCATCATGAAAGTGCTGTTGCAGCGAACGGAACAGCGCCGCTGCCCGCTCCTCGGCCGCCGGCACTTCACCGATCAGGCTGGCGAACAGGTACAACTGGCGCGCGCAGGCCATGGCCCGGTAGCGCTGGGGCGGCAATGGCTGGTGCTGGGCATCCAGTGCTTCGTAGGGCAATGCCATTTGCGCGTTCCAGCCCGGGCCCTGCCAGAGGGGCACGATCACGCCGCGAAAATGCTGCTGCACGGCGGCAAACAGAGCGGTCAGTTCAGGCTGGGAGGCAGAGCGGGGAGCATGGGGCATTGGCTGGCGTCGTCACGGCAGGAGTGTTTGCGCGACATGGTAGCAGGCCTGAGGGAGGCAAGCTTCAAGCGGCTAGCTTCAAGCGGCTAGCTTCAAGCGGCAAGTCAGAGCCGATTTGCTTGCAGCTTGTTGCCGGCAACTGCACCTCATCAGCCAGCCAGCAGCCAGACCCCGGTCGCCGCCGATGCTGCACCGGCCAGGCGTACCAGCGGTGCGGCGGCTTGCGGCAACACCCGCACCAGGGCGTACCCGGCAGCATGCAGGGCGGCGGTGGCGGCGACGAAGCCGCCGGCGTAGGTCCAGGGGCTGGACATCTCGGGCAGCTCCAGGCCGTGGGCCACGCCGTGGAACAGGGCAAACAGCGCGGTGGCGCCGACGGCCAGGCTCAGGGCGGGCCGCACCGCCAGCGCCACCGCCAGGCCCAGTGCCAGCACCGAGGCGGCGATCCCGCTCTCCAGGGCTGGCAGGTTCAAACCCTCGAACCCGAGCACGCCACCCAGCAGCATGGTGCCGACGAAGGTGCAGGGCAGTGCCCAGCGGGCGGCCCCTTGTTGTTGTGCGGCCCACAAACCGACGGCGAGCATCGCCAGCAGGTGATCGAGGCCGCCGATGGGATGGCTGATGCCGGCCATCCAGCCATTGTCGCCATGGCCCGGGTGAGCGAAGGCCAGGGCCGGAGTGAGCAGCAGGGCCGCGGCGGCCAATAGGCGTTTGAGTGTCATGGATAAGCTTCCTTGTCGAATGTCTTGTGGATAACTGTCAGGCCGCGGTCAGCAGGCCCTGGCGTTCAATGAAGGCGATGATCTGTTCAAGGCCCTGGCCGGTTTTCTGGTTGCTGAAGACAAAGGGTTTACCGTTGCGCATGCGCTGGGTGTCGCTGTCCATCAGGCTCAGTGAGGCGCCCACCAGCGGGGCCAGGTCGATCTTGTTGATCACCAGCAGGTCGGACTTGCAGATCCCCGGCCCGCCCTTGCGTGGCAGCTTGTCGCCCGCCGAGACATCGATCACGTAGATGGTCAGGTCCGACAGTTCGGGGCTGAAAGTCGCCGACAGGTTGTCGCCGCCGGACTCCACCAGGATCAGGTCCAGGCCCGGAAAGCGCCGGTTCAATTGATCCACCGCCTCCAGGTTGATCGAGGCGTCTTCGCGAATTGCCGTGTGCGGGCAGCCACCGGTTTCCACGCCGATGATCCGCTCCGGTGCCAGCGCTTGGTTGCGCACCAGGAAATCGGCGTCTTCGCGGGTATAGATGTCGTTGGTGACCACCGCCAGGTTGTAGCGCTCACGCAGCGCCAGGCACAGGGCCAGGGTCAGGGCGGTTTTGCCGGAGCCGACCGGGCCGCCGATACCGACACGCAGAGGTTGTGTATTCATGTGATTCTCCAAGATGACAGGCCCTAGGAACGGAACAGGCGGCTGTACTGGCGCTCATGGGCCATGCACGCCAGGGACAGGCCGAACGCGGCACTGCCGAGGTGTTCGGGATGGATTCGGGTGGCGTCCTGCTGCGCTTGTTGCAGCAGCGGCAGCAGTTCACTGGTCAGGCGCTGCGCCGCCTGCTGGCCCAGCGGCAGGGTTTTCATCAGCACCGCCAGTTGGTTTTCCAGCCAGCTCCACAGCCAGGCGGCCAGGGCGTCCTGCGCACTGATGTGCCAGGCACGGGCGGCCAGTGCCCAGCCCAGGGCCAGGTGGGGTTCGTGGCAGCGCTCCAGAAACCCCCGGGCAGGTTCGTCCAACTCTGGCAAGCCGCTGAGCAGTTGTTGCAGGGAGTAGCCCATCTGCCGGCTTTCCTGATGCAGCTCGCGGGTTTCCCGGCTGGCCCGGTGCTGCTCACAGTGGCGCCACAACTGTGACCAGTCTTCGTTGGCGGCCGCGCTGCAGTGGGCGAGCAGCAAGGGTGCTTCAAAACGCGCGAGGTTGAGCCGCAGTTGGTCGCTGATCCAGCGCCTGGCCGTCGACGGGTCGCTGACGCGGCCGTTGTCCACGGCCATTTCCAGGCCCTGGGAATAGCTGTAGCCGCCAATTGGCAGTTGTGGACTGGCCAGGCGTAGCAGCGCCCAGGCGGGATTCACAGGCGTACGCCGAACTGGTGCAGTTTGGGGGCGTAGTTGAAGTCTTCGTCACCGTGACGCGAATGGTGATGGCCACCGCCGTAGGCACCGTGTTCGGGCTGGAACGGCGCCTCGATACAGACGGCCCTGGCACCCAGCTGTTCGAGCATGGCCTTGAGCACATAGTCGTCGAGCAGGCGCAGCCAGCCGTCACCCACTTGCAGGGCAACGTGGCGATTGCCCAGGTGATAGGCCGCGCGAGTCAATTCGAAGGCGTTGGCGCAGGTGACGTGCAGCAGTTGTTCAGGGCGGGCGCAGACCCGCACGATGCGGCCGTCCTCGGCCTCCAGGCACTCACCGTCGGACAGCGGTGGCTGGCCGCGCTCCAGAAACAGGCCGACGTCTTCCCCCGCGGCACTGAAACAGCGCAGGCGGCTTTTGCTGCGGGCCTCGAAGTTCAGGTGCAACTCGGCGGCCCAGAGGGGTTGAGGGTCGATTCTGCGATGAATCACCAGCATGGCAAGCTTCCAGCAAAGAACGATGCAGGGGCTAGAGCAAGGGGCTTGCCAACAGCAATGGATGTAGGAGATTTCCCCTTTTCAGCCCGCGAACGCTAGAAAGTGGTGCAGGGCAAGGGGGAATGTTATGGCGTGGTTTGGTGCGCGACAGCGGGGGAGCGCACCTTTTTGTCGCGCGGCAGGGTGACGGGGCTTACTCGGTACTGCCCAACCCTTGCCAATGCTTGAGGCCAATAAAGATGAAGCGCAGTTGTTGAGTGATCTTCGCTTGCGGGGTCAGATGCTCGGGCAGCGCTTGCACGGGCGGATCGATAATGTCGGGCAGGGTGGCGAACACGCTCTTGACGATCAGGTCCGCCATTACCGACAGGCCGGCCAGGTCCAGGTGTTGCAGTTTGGGCATCAATGCCAGGTCCGCTGCGAGGTCGGCGCTGATGTTCTCGCGCAACTGGCCGATGGCCTGGCGCACCGGCAGAGATCCGCCGTACTGCTCACGGGCCAGGAACAGGAACTGCGAGCGGTTGGCGGCCACCACGTCGAGGAAGATTCGCACCGAGGCATCGATGATCCCACCCATGACGAATTCGTTATGGCGCACCAGGCGAATGGTCTCGCGGAAGGTCTGGCCGACTTCGCTGACCAGCACCAGGCCCAGTTGATCCATATCGGCAAAGTGCCGATAGAAACCGGTGGGGACGATGCCGGCGGTTTTCGCCACTTCGCGCAGGCTCAGGCTGCCGAATCCTCGGCCGCACTCCATCAGGTGGCGGGCCGCGTCCATCAGGGCGTTGCGGGTCTGTTGTTTCTGTTCGGCGCGGGGCAGCATCAGGCGGCTGACTTCTAATCAGGGACAGCGGCGCACTCTAGCAAATCGGCTTTGCTGGCGTCGAACTTCAGTCAGTAGGTGGTAGCGCGTATGAAGCGCGGGTGGTGCGAGGGCTACAAAGTCAAAGCCCGACTCCAGGGAGTCGGGCTTTTTTCAGGGCCACCATGGGCTCAGCTCACTGCGCTGTTGCGTTCGATGACACGGTCACCACCACCTTCGGCAACCACTTGGCCTTGTGGGGTGCGGTCGTAGCCATCTTCAACCAGGCCTTTCTCTTCCAGGCGATCACGGCCGCCTTCGGCAACGGTCTGGCCTTGTGGGGTACGGTCATAGCCATCGGCGGCGATTTTGTTGCGATCCAGCAGGCGGTCGGAACCCCCTTCGGCCACGGTCTGGCTCAACACCGACTGTTCGGCTTTGGCTTGTGGTGTGGCTTGCTCGGCCGCGGGCAAGGCGAAGGCGTTGGCGGCGAGGAGGGAAAGGGTCAGGCTCAGCAGTAATTGGCGTTTCATGGTCAGTTGCTCCGTGTGGGGGCGATAAAGTGGGTACGGAGGCAATGCTACTCTCGATAAGTCGATATAAAAGTTCATAAAGACAATGGTAATAATCAACGGAATTGATTGTTCTGCCGAACGCCTCTAGAACGGGGGTTGGCGGGGAACGTTTCGGCACTGGATTGGGTATTTTCCACCCGCTTGTGCGCCGTCGAAGGGCGATTCAGGTAACAGAATTCTGGCGAATCGGTCAGGAAAAAAGCCGCTATTTGCCGCTGAATCGACTTTTTGGTTAAACCTGCGGGCCATTTGCCAGTCGTAGTGTTCATCGCCGGCCGATTTATGGCCTAGGATTTTTATCGAGCGTCGCGGTCCGGACGCCGAGCAGTCATCAGGAGCTTTGTGCAATGACGCGCACCCGTAAAATTCTCGCCTGGGTCTTTGCCAGCCTGGTGCTGTTGATCGCCCTGTTGGTGCTGGTCATCGTGTTCTTCGACTGGAACCGGATCAAGCCGCCGCTCAATGCCAAGGTCTCGGAGGAGTTGCATCGCCCCTTTGCAATCAATGGCAACCTGTCGGTGGTGTGGCAGCGCGAGCTCGACCAGGGTGGCTGGCGCGCCTGGGTGCCATGGCCCCATGTGGTGGCCGAGGACCTGAGCCTGGGCAATCCGGACTGGTCCAAGCAACCGCAGATGGTCAGCCTGAAGCGGGTCGAGTTGCGGATCTCGCCGCTGGCCCTGCTGGCGCAGCGCGTGGTGATTCCGCGCATCGTCCTGACCGAGCCCAATGCCCAGTTGCAGCGCCTGGCGGACGGGCGCGCCAACTGGACCTTCACCTTCGACCCCAAGGATCCGAATGCCGAACCGTCCAATTGGGGGGTGGATATCGGCGCGATCGGCTTCGACAAGGGCCACGTGACCCTCGACGACCAGAGCCTGAAAACCCGCCTCGACCTGCTGATCGACCCATTGGGCAAGCCGATCCCGTTCAGCGATATCGTCGGTGACAAGACCGCGAAGAAAGCCCAGGACAAGGGCGCGGCGCCCCAGGATTATGCGTTTGCCCTGCAGGTCAAAGGCCAGTACCACGGCCAGGCACTTTCGGGCCAGGGCAAGATCGGCGGCCTGCTGGCCTTGCAGGACGCCAGCAAACCCTTTCCACTCCAGGCCCAGGTGCGGATTGCCGATACCCGGGTCGAACTGGCCGGGACCCTGACCGATCCACTGAACCTCGGCGCGCTGGACCTGCGCCTGAAGCTGGCGGGCACCAGCCTGGGCAACCTCTATCCATTGACCGGCATCACCCTGCCGGATTCCTCGCCCTATGCCACCGACGGTCATCTGATCGCCAACCTGCGGGCACCGGAGGGGGCGACGTTCCGCTATGAAGACTTCAACGGCACCATTGGTGGCAGCGACATCCATGGCAACCTGGCCTACGTGGCCAGCCAGCCACGGCCCAAACTCAGCGGTGCGCTGGTCTCCAATCAACTGCTGTTCGCCGACCTCGCGCCCCTGATCGGCGCCGACTCCAACGCCAAGCAAAAGGCCCGAGGTGGCGACAGCAAGCAGCCGGCAGACAAGGTGCTGCCGGTGGAAGAGTTCCGCACTGAACGCTGGCGCGATATGGACGCGGACGTCGAATTCACCGGCAAGCGCATCGTCCACAGCGAGAAGCTGCCGTTCAATGACCTGTATGCCCACGTGATCCTCAATGACGGCCAGCTCAACCTGCAGCCGCTGCGCTTTGGCGTGGCGGGCGGCAAGCTGGACGCGCAGATCCGCCTCAACGGGCAGACCACGCCGCTGGAAGGCCGGGCTAAACTGAGCGCGCGGGGCTTCAAGCTCAAGCAGTTGTTCCCCACCTTTGAACCGATGAAAACCAGCTTCGGCGAGCTCAACGGCGATGCCGACATCGCCGGGCGGGGCAACTCGGTGGCGGCGTTGCTGGGCAGCGCCAATGGTGATCTGAAAATGCTGATCAACGACGGCGCGATCAGCCGTGAACTGATGGAGCTGGCGGGGTTGAACGTGGGCAACTACCTGGTCGGCAAGATCTTTGGTGACAAGGAAGTGAAGATCAACTGCGCGGCAGCCGACTTCGGCATCAAGAGCGGCCTGGCGACCACGCGCCTGTTTGTGTTCGACACCGAGAACGCGATCATCTACATCGACGGCACGGCGAACATGGCCAACGAACAGCTGGACTTGACCATCACCCCTGAATCCAAGGGCTGGCGGTTGATCTCCCTGCGTTCGCCCCTGTACGTGCGCGGCAAGTTCATCAAGCCGGACGCCGGGGTCAAGGGCGTGCCCTTGATGCTGCGCGGCGCGGGGATGGTGGCGCTGGGGGTCATTGCAGGCCCGGCGGCCGGTTTGCTGGCGCTGGTGGCGCCCAGTGGGGGCGAGCCGAATCAGTGTGCTCCGTTGTTGGAGCAAATGAAGTCGGGCAAGGCGCCGAAGACGGTGAAGGGCTGAACGGCCTGCAGCGCTACCGCACTTAATAGGCGCGAGTTTTTAAGTGCGGTATTGGCCGTTTCATGTGCTGGGAGGGGCGACGTCTATGAGGGGGGCTGGCAGGTGAATATGAATGATCTCACTGAGCGCATGGTCGCCGAGGTAGCTATCGATGTCGCTGCTAAGTTCTGCGTAGATACCGGAATCCATCGTGCTGGACAGCGACCAGGCGTTGATGGCGTTTTCATCGGCAGTGCGCAGTAGAGGTTGATTGAGAATCTCAGTATCCAGCTCGTGTCGTGTTTCGAAAGTGACGCGTAAGGTCACGATGGATCTGTTGTCGCGTATGAGTGTTAGCTGGGCGGCACAACGGGTTGGGCTTTCAGGGTCGTTCACGGTTGGTGGGGTTGTCATGACAGGGGCGCTGTCAGCGACAAACCGACGGGTGATGGCCTGGATAGGAATCGAGTCTTTGGGAAGGTCTTGCAAGACTGAGAAGGCTTGGGTGAGTGCCTGCTGGTCAGATTCAGACAGGTGCTCTCCATGCGCTTCCAGCAGGAGCTCAAGCACACTCTTGCTGCTCAGAAGTACGCACTTTGACTGACTGTCCTCAGTGACCCATGTCAGATCGGAAAGGGTTTTTTGATAGAGAGACCATGAGTCATCTCGATGGTCGCTGAGTTCGGCCGCCGCCAAATGGGCAGTCAGGCAGGAGTGCAGCACGTCATGGATAAATTGCTCATCGTGATAACCACAAAAAATCGTGACGGAGCCGCTTACCGTGTAGAGATCTACATTGAGTGTGTTCATGATTTTGCTCGAGCTTTGAATTGAAGTCCGCAGGCGTGCTGAAACGGGCAGCTGTTTGCCGTTCCAGCACAGGCCTTGTTGTGGTTAATTTTTTTTCAGGCGGGGGAGGTTTTTGATTTTACTCTTGGCGTCACCCAGGAATTCTTCACGCAGAACGCCACGCAAGTCGTTGAACAGAGAATTGTCCAGATAGGTGTGCATCGCGCCGGATTTGACAACAGTGGATTTTTTGTTGGTTTTCCAGAACAGTACACCCGTTGTACTTTCCTGAACATCCAGGAAAATACAGTTGAGCACCATGTTTGCTTGTCCGCTTGAATCAACCCAGGCAGGCGTAATGTTGAACTTTGATTGCTTTCCAAGCTTTTTGTTGGATTCAAAGAGGGTGATCAGTTTTTCATCCTTTTGGACCGTGTTTACCACTTGTTTTGCAAGGTTGGCGAGGAGGGTCGCTTTGTCGCCAATGAGTCCCTTGATGACATCAAGGGCAACTTGGTCCATGGTCAGGTTGACACCTTTTATGGTCACTTCCTGAAGGTCTCTGATTTGCACTACCCAGCCAAGGGTACTCAATCCGTTGATGTAGAATTTGAACCATTCAAATATTTGTGAATCATCGGGGAATTCACAGTCTGCGGCATTTTGCATGACTAACTTGCACAGGTTGACATCGGAGATGATGCTGTCTGATACACCGGGCATGAAGATATTCATGCTGTCGGGAGTGATGCTGGCGGCCGGGTCGTTGATGTCACCTGGCGGGGTGGGCGGCTCGGGATCATTCGCGAAAGTTGAGACCTTACGAAGAAGCTCGGGGCTCAGTGCAGGTAAAGACCTGATGTATTCTATTCGTTGTTTCATGTACATGTGAGTATTCCTTCCGTGGTGTTTTAACAACGCTATGGTTGTATTTTTATAGTAGTTCAAGGAAGGCTTAAGTCTAAGTATGGGTTGTAACTTGAGGTTTACATTGTGGTGACTAGATGAATATTGGAGCCTTGCTGTGAGCCAACACAACAAGGCTGGATACTGGAATCTACAAATCTTTTAGCAAGTCCGCCATGTCATCGGCATGTTCTTCTTCCTGGGCCAGGATATCTTCGAAGAGCCTGCGGGTGGTGGGGTCATTTTCGCCAATGTACTGAATGATCTCGCGGTAACTATCGATCGCGATACGTTCGGCCACCAAGTCCTCGTAGACCATTTCCTTAAGGGTGTTGCCGGCGATGTATTGCGCGTGGGAGTTTTTCGATAGCACGTCCGGATTGAATTCCGGTTCACCCCCCAGTTGCACGATGCGCTCGGCAAGTTTGTCGGCGTGCTCGGCTTCCTGGGTGGCGTGCTCGAGGAACTCCTGGGCCGCCACTGCGGCTTTTAAACCGTCGGCCATGTAGTAGTGGCGTTTGTAGCGCAGCACACACACCAACTCGGTGGCCAGTGATTCATTGAGCAGACGCAGCACTTCCTCGCGGTTGGCACTGTAGCCTTCGGTCACGGCGCCGTTTTCGACGTGGGTACGCGCCCGCTGGCGCAGGGTGTTGATATCAGATAACGGGTGCTCACTCATCTCGATCTCCTCGGGCTGATTCACTAGGCGTCACACTCTGTTGGCGTGCTCCTTAGGTGTGAGTGATGAGCCGGGGGGAAAGTTTTATCGGATGTTGCACGGCGGGATCAGTTCATTTGCAGTGGGTCTGTGAGGCGTGCCTCGGCTTGTAGCCATTGGAAAAACGCCCGCACCGGTGGATGACGTTCGCGGCCCGGCACGCACAGCGCGCTGTAGCCTGCTCCGTTGACCTGGATGTCGGGGCGATACCCCTGCAGCAAGCCACTGGCGACGCTCTCCGAGACCAGGATGTTGCTGGCCAGCACCAGGCCTTGGCCGGCGATGGCAGCCTGCAGGGCGTAATGCTCTTCGTCGTATTCGCGGCACGGTGCTGGGTGATTCAGCCAGGATTCCCTGGCTTCGGCGCACCAGGCTTGCCAGCCGTGGGCGTACAGCCTGGTGTTGTGCCAGTTGACGCTGATCAGCGTCGGTGCACGGTGTGCTGCCAGCCTCACCTGCTCGGGCGAGCCGTAGACACCGAACTGTTCATCGAACAGGCATAAGCCGTAGAGGTTCGGGTAGTCATCCAGGCTATAGCGAATGACCAGGTCGACGCTGGCGTCCTGATGCAGATCGATCACTTCGCAATGGGTGTCCAGGCGCAGCTTGATGTTCGGGTGGCTGGCGTAGAAACGTCCCAGGCGCGGCACCAGCCACAGGGTGGCGAAGGCGGCGGTGGTGGAAATCATCAGCGTGCTGGTGTTGCGCTGTGGACGCAGGGTGTCGACGCTTTGCGCCACTTCGAGCAGGGCGCCATGCAGGCTGCGGAACAGCCGTTCGCCGCCGTCGGTCAGTTGCACGCGGCGGGGCAGGCGCTCGAACAGCGACACGCCAAGCCAGGTTTCCAGCGAGCGGATCTGGTGGGAAATCGCCGTGGGCGTGACCGACAGCTCTTCGGCGGCGGCCTTGAAACTCAGCAGGCGCGAAGCCGACTCGAACGCACGCAGGGCTGTCAGGGGCAGGGCAGCAAACATCACAGGGCTCCATGGATGAAATGATTTCATCCAGACTGATTTTTACTCATTTGAGCGGGGCGGTGCACGGCTTCAAGCTGCAGGCCGCACACCCATTGAGTTTAGTCTGGAGGAAATACAGATGAGTAAAATACTTGCTATCCACGCCAGTCCCCGCGCTGAGCGTTCCCATTCCCGGCGCCTGGCTGAAGTCTTTCTCAGTGCCTGGCAGGCGCAACACCCACAGGCGCAGGTGACTCGCCGTGAAGTCGGGCGGGCACTGATCGCCCCGGTCAACGAAGCCTTTATCGCCGCCGCGTTTTACCCCGAGCCCCAGGCTCGGTCCTTGTCGATGCAAGCGGACCTGGCGCTCAGTGATGAGCTGGTTGCTGAGTTGTTGGACCACGAGCTGCTCGTGATCTCCACCCCCATGCACAACTTCAGCGTGCCCAGTGGCCTCAAAGCCTGGATCGATCAGATCGTGCGCCTGGGCCTGACCTTCAACCACACCCTGGACAACGGCATCGCCCAGTACCAACCGCTGGTCACCGGTAAAAAAGCGCTGATTGTCACCAGCCGCGGCGGGTTCGGTTTTGGTCCCGGTGGCGATCTCGTCGCCATGAACCACGCCGACCCCTTACTGCGAACCGTGCTCGGTTTTATCGGGATCGATGACGTCACGGTCGTCGCGGCCGAAGGCGAGGAATCCGCCGAGCGCACCTTTGCCCAGTCCGCGGCCGAGGCCGAACAGCAGTTGCTGGCGCTGGCCCGGATATTTTGAGGGCGCCTGGTCAGTCGGTTCGGTGGGATTGATCGGGGCGGGGTTGAAGCGGGCGCGGGGGACTGTCATAGAGTGGTCGTGAAGGCGTCATCCTGGCCGAGGAAGCTGATGGCCGACGTCTTGCATCCCCTCCCGGGCCTTCTTATCGATCACAAGGATGTTTGCCCATGTCGCAGGACACTGCCACACGCTACCCCTTGGTGCTGGTCCCGGGCATGCTCGGGTTTGTTCGCCTGGTGCTGTATCCGTACTGGTACGGGATCGTGCCGGCACTGCGCCGGGGCGGGGCCAAGGTGATCGCGGTGCAGGTGTCGCCGGTCAACTCCAACGAGGTGCGCGGCGATGAACTGTTGCTGCAGATCGAGGCGATCCTGCGCGAAACCGGAGCGAGCAAGGTCAACCTGATCGGCCATAGCCAGGGCTCGCTGACCGCTCGCTACGCCGCCGCCAAACGGCCCGACCTGGTGGCGTCGGTGACCTCGGTGGCCGGCCCCAACCACGGCTCGGAGCTGGCGGACTACCTGCACCAGCACTATCCGCCCGAGAGCACCAAGGGGCGGATGCTGAGTGCCTTGTTGCAGGGCGTCGCGTGGCTGATGGGGTTGCTGGAGACTGGCCACCACGTGCGCAAGTGGCCGGTGGACGTGCACGCCTCCCACAACTCGCTGACCAGCGCCGGGGTGGCACTGTTCAACCAGTGTTATCCACAGGGCCTGCCCCAGACGTGGGGCGGCCACGGACCGGAGCAGGTCAATGGTGTGCGTTACTACTCCTGGTCCGGCACCCTGCAGCCGGGGATCACTGACCGCGGCGGCAACCTGATCGACGGCACCAACCGCAGTTGCCGTCTGTTTGCCCGCACCTTCGTTCGCGAGGCCGGGCACTGCGACGGCATGGTCGGGCGCTACAGCTCCCACCTGGGCACGGTCATCGGTGATGATTTCCCGTTGGACCACTTCGACATCGTCAACCAGTCCCTCGGCTTGGTGGGCAAGGGCGCGGACCCGGTGCGCCTGTTTGTCGAACATGCCCGGCGGTTGAAAGCGGCGGGCGTCTAGCCACAGCCGATCATCGACGGCCCAGCACCCGGGTCCAGCGTTCGCACAGAATCACCCCGCCGAGGGTCAATGCCCCACCCACCAAGTGATACAGCGCCAGTTGTTCGTGCAGCACCGCGGCGGCAATCAGTGCGGTGATCAGCGGCAGCAGGTTGAAAAACTGCGTGGTGCGGCTCGGCCCCAGGCGCACCACGGCCTGCATCCAGGCCAGTGGCGCAACCATCGAAGCCAGCAGGCAGGCGTACAGCACCAGGGGCACGTTGTGCAGGTTCAGGCCGGTCTTGGGCGAGACGACGAACAACGGAAACAGCACCACCACCGCCACCAGCACCTGCAGGTACAGCAGCACCAAGGGCGGCAGGCGCAGTTGCCACTTTTTCAACAGGGTGCTGTAGATCGCATAGGCGAGGGTGGCGACCAGCATCATCCCGTCACCCAGGTTGACCCCATGTTCCAGCAGCGTCGCCAGGCTGCCGGACGACACCACCACCAGCACCCCGGCGAACGACAGCAGTGCGCCGGCCAGCGCCCCGGCGGTCAGGCGCTGACCGAGGCTGATGATCGCCATGGCCAGTGACATCAGGGGCATCAGCGACAGGATGATGCCCATGTTGGTGGCCGAGGTCAGGCTGGCGGCGAAGTACGCCAGGCTTTGATACACCGCCATGCCGAGCACGCCGAGGACAAAAATCTTGCCCAGGTTCGGGCGGATGAGCGGCCAATGCTGCACCACTTGCTTGAGCATGAACGGGGTGAACAGCAGGCCGGCGAGCAGCCAGCGATAAAAGCCGATCTCGGCGGGGAAGATTGCTCCGGCCGACATTTTGGTGATGACGGTGTTGCCGGCCCAGATGAAAATGGCCAGCAGGGGATACGCGTATTGCATGGGAACAACCAGAACGTTAATGAGGGTTGATTATCCGCCTGTCTGGATCAAGGCCTATACTTGTATTCAGACAACCTGCCCTTGAATCCGGACAGCATGAGCCGTAAACACATCGATCTGCTGGATTTCAGCGAACTGCCGGCCCCGGTGTACTTCCGTTATGCCGACTTCGACGCGCACCGGTATGCCGCGGCTCACCGCCACCCGTGGGGCACGCTGGAGTATTCGGCCCATGGTGTGCTGCACATGGAAGTTGGCGGCAGCCGTTTCATGTCACCGCCCCAGTATGCGATCTGGGTGCCACCTCAGACCGAGCACAGTTTCTACAGCCATCAACCGATCAATTACCGTGCCGTCTGCCTGGCGCCGGAGGTCTGTGAGGACCTGCCACAACAGGCTTGTACGCTCGCCATCAGTGACATCCTCAAGGCGATTCTCAAGGACTTCGCCGTCCGTGACGTAAAGATTCCCGATCAGGCCGCGGATCAACGCCTGGCCCAGGTCCTGGTGGATCAGTTGCAACAAGCACCGGTGCATGAGTGCTATCTGCCCTATGCCAGCACGCCGGGGCTGCTGGGCATCTGCGAGGCCTTGCAAGCCGCGCCTGATGACAATCGGCCCTTGGCGCATTGGGCGGCGCAGGTTCACGTCAGCGAGCGGACCTTGGCTCGGCAGTTTGTCCGCGAGTTAGGCATAAGTTTTGGCGAGTGGCGCCAACGTCTGCGATTTCTTGCCGCGATTGAAGCCCTGGACAGTCATCGCAGTATTCAGGAAGTGGCCTTCGACATGGGTTACAGCACTGCATCGGCCTTTATTGCAATGTTCCAGCGACAAGCGGGTTGTTCGCCTGATTACTATCGGCGTAATAAAATGTTTTAACGGCTTGATTAAGATATTTCACGCGACGTTATCAGAAACAAACTTCATGGGGACGGGGCTGTGGCGTTGTAGGCTTCGAAGCCTCATTAATTAAGTTTGTGGGTGGTAATTGTGAAGCGTTTATCTTTGAAGGATCAAAGTGTTCCGGGTACTTCTGATGTCGAGGGCGAAGACAGTATTCACTTCGACTTTATAAAAAACGCGGTTCCCGACTGGATTGCCAACTCCACTCTTCAGCGGATGGCTGATTTAGGCAACGCCCCCAAAGTCATTTTCGAATGGCACAAAGCGGCATCCCATACTGAACACGTCGCCGCGAAAGGTGCCACGCAAGCAAGCTGGCAGGACCAGAGTAAAGTCGATCGGATGTTCGCGAGTCTGCAGGACGTTGAATCTTTTGCCCAGCCACTGCTGACTCAGGCCCTGCTTGATCAATACGGTGTAGTGGTCGATGTTCGTGAAACTTTTCTACACTTGTATTCCACGGCAACAACCTCGCCTTGGGTCATGAATGTGACGGGCGGTGTTCACAGTCGAACGGTTTCTTTACTTAACGCTTCACTGCACAACTTTGCCAGCAGTGAAACCTTCGAGGCTGACTCTGGGTTTATAAGTAGACCTGATCACTATGGTCGGTATGAAGTTAAAGAGTTGGGTATAACGGTCGAGCAGTTCAAGGCGCTGTGCCGAACGCTGGATATCGGCGCTCAATATGAAAAACATCTGGGAAGTTTTCTGCTTCCTGAAGACCCAATGGCCCGCGCGCGGGTACGGCAGCGTATCGTCGATAGTCAGAAAAGCGCCCTGAAAGCGGCAGCGCACCTGGCGCTGATGAAGAAAGACATCGGGCCTGAGGCGTACCTGACGGTGTTGAACATGGTACTGGGCAAAAAGCGCCTGACGTTCGATGGCGGTCCCCTGCGCTACTATCACTTGAGCATGCTCGACACCCGCTTCACCGGCATTGTGCTGATCGCCGCTGATCTCGATACGCCCGGTGCGAATGTCCGCCGTGTCATCGCTTATGTACCGCACGATCCTGAGCATCCACTGAAAGAGTATGCCTCGACAGACGAGTTTGCGCGTGAACTGACCCGCCAGCTACGGGACCGCGGGCAGCCCACGACTGCCTCCCGGATCAGCTACCAGGCGTTTTTCAGTCGATTTGTCGAGCATGGGCAACGTGGACACTTTTTCGCCTCGCTTAACGCCAAGTTGGTGGAAATCACCTATCACGGCACTCAATCGGGTTCCAATTTACCCGCCTGGCGCGAGACCCCGGTCGAGAACCCTAATCTGCGGTTCGAGTCTGTGTCGTTCGAAAGCGATATCGCCGGTCGCTATCACGGTGATCTCTGGATTTACCTATATGAGCAGCAGTTGAACAAAATCCTGGCTGACGGGCGCGCGCTGGCGATCAGCACTGCCGATGCGGACAGCACCGCACGCTGGGCCTGGGTCGAGAATCTGGAAAAAATGCTCAGCGACATCATGCAAGTTGCCTTGCTCATCGCGACTCCGTTCGTACCGGTGCTGGGGGAAGCCATGCTGGGGTATATGGTCTATCAACTGGTTGATGGGGTGGTTGAAGGCGTGGTTGAGCTTGCTGAAGGCCAGTACCTTGAAGCTGCGGAACACTTGGTTGGTGTTGCTGAGAACCTGATTCAGTTCGGCGCCTTTGGGGTTGGCGGGGCTATCGCCACTGAATTAGTAAAACCCGCGCTATCGTCATTCCTTGAAGGCACGCATCAAATCACGCTTAAGAACGGTGAGCAGCGGCTATGGGGGCAAAATCTACAGCCCTATATGCAACAGAACCTGCGCCTGGCGGCGGACTCCCAACCCGACGTTTACGGCTTGCATCAACATCAGGGCAAACAGATTTTGCCTTTGGGCGATGCCCATTTTGAACTCAAGGGCGCCCAGTCCGGTCAGTACCGCCTTCAGCATCCAAACCGCCCTGAGGCTTATCAACCGTTGGTGCAGAGTAACGGTTCCGGCGCTTTTGTGATCGAGGGTGAGCGTCCTCACACCTGGGATGCCGACGCGCTGTTCAAGCGACTTGGCCCTTCGGTGGAGGGGCTTTCGGACAGGTCCGCCGACATCCGCACCGTCAGCCGCACCGATCTCGGAGCGCTTGTACGCATGTACGCCGAAAACGAGCGGGCGCTCCCTTTGCTCAGTGATACGGTGACCCGGTTCCGGATCGAGCGGGATATCCATGCGTTCATCCATCAAATGGGCAGTTCCCGGGTGCAGGATTACCTGCAAGCCGATGGGCTGTGGCAATTTCAGTTGCTCGATGGCATGTGGCCCGGGCGGGCGATCGAACTCAAGGGGACCGATGGGAAGGTGCTGTACGCCCTGGGTTCCGGTGCGGAGCCAGTGTCCATCCAGGTGGAGCAACTGGCGAACACTGACCTGATCGACACCTTGCTGTCGTATCTCGATGGTGCCGAAACCCGGCAGTTGTTGGGTGATGAGGCCCATGCGCGGCTCGGCAACCGCCGCATGAATGCCAAGCGGGTGAGGTTGCAGCTCGCGCAGCGGGCAGAACAACGCAAGAGCCTGCTGTTTGACTCTCGCTACCGAGGCATCGAGCGAGGCGCCAGCGCCGAGGCCAGGGTCATCCAGGAGCAGATGCCAGGATTGCCCGCTGTCGTTGCGCAAGAACTGGTGGCGCAGGCTCGCCCAGAGGAGTTGCAGGCACTCAAGCTGCGCAGGCTTCCCGAACGATTGGAGAACTTGGCGAAGTGGGCGCTCAGGGACGTGCGGATCAGCCGGGCCTACGAGAGCTTCTATCTGGAATCGGTCGACAATCCGGACTTCGATGCCTTGGCCCTGCATTCGCTGGAAAACCTGCCTGGCTGGAACGTCGATGTCAGGATCGAACTGCGGCAGTACAGCGTCGACGGCCAAATGCTAGACAGCATCGGCCGCAATGATGCCGCGATTCGACGTACGCTTGTTCTGAGCGACAACGGAGATGTCCAGGCCCATGACGAGCATGGAGAAACCCTGCATTCAGCCAGTGATTTTTTTACCTCGATCTTGCAGGCATTGCCCGATGCCGAGCGAACTGCGTTGCAGATTCAAATCGGCCAAGGCCCGGTCCTGAAAGCGGCATTACGCGACCATGCCCTGAAACCCTACCGGTTGCTAAGCGTTCTCGCCGATTTGCCAGTGCTCAAAAAAACCACATTCGACCCGGCCGTGATGCGCTTGCGCGGAGGTGCTCCGACCTTGACCGGCGAGCTTGCGCAACTGCGAATCATCGAGCAAGACTGTCCGGAGTTCGTCAACGGTGCATTTCATCCGAGCGTCCCATCGATTCAGCGGTACAACTACCTGCGCGGTCTGAAACTGATGTACGAGAACTTGTCTCTTGATTGCTGGGATGCACTCTGGGGAGGCCTTGCGAAAGCGAACGTCGAGGGCTTCGAGGCCAACCAGCGAATAGTAAAAAGCATCGAAGTATTACCGGACCTGAAAAAGCTGATGTCGCCTGAGCAGTTCGATGCATTGCTTGATCGAGTATTCACCGAGGACGGTTTTGTGCCGCTCACGGAGTCCGAACGCAACCTGGGCGCCCGCGCACGTGATCTCGAGCAAACCGGCCGTCTCGATGAGTATCAGGCGCTGCAAAAGACTGTTGGTGAAGACGCCACGCCGCCGAGTGAGCCATGGGTTGGGTTGCGCCAGTATGCCGGTGAGCTTGGATCGGATGTATCGGGGCCAGAGCTAACGACCGAAGTAACGCCGCAAGTCATGGCCAACCTGCGTCAGGCACAACGCGCGATCTATCGGGCCAAGGAACTGTTGCCCTTATCGGGCAACCAGCTGCCGAGTATCTGGGAGAACGGTGGTTCTGCGATCGCGAAAATCAAGGGGCTGCGAGGGCTGGATCTGCAGGAAGGTCAGTTCACTGCACGGATGACAATCGCCGAACATGCGCGCAAATCCATCGACATCAAGGGGGGAAACTGTTCGGAAAACTCGAAAGTCACCTTCGCCCTGCTCGCCAGCCAACCGAGAACCGCACGAATTCACCTCGTCAAAGCCACTGCTTTCGACCATCAATATGTGGTGATCGGCGATGACTTGAGCAATCTCCAGCAACTGGTCGTTGCCGATTCGTGGCCAGAGTTCCCTGCCGCACATACGGCGGACAACGGCTATTTCGAGTTCGAACTGCCCGCGCTGGAAACGCTTGAACCCGGACCTGCCAGTGCGGACTTTGCCTTTGTCAACGATGCGCCGGTGGGGCGGGCGGTATTGCCAGAGGTTTCCCGGGACAACACCATCAGGCAGATAAAAATAAACAAACTGCACACGTCGGGGGCTTATGCCCAATTCACGTCGGTGAAGACGTTGGGAACCCAATACACTCTGCCCGGGGAGGTCGGGGTGTCGTTCGAGGGATTGCCCAAATCGGTGATCGATAAGCGCCTGTCTGCCTGGCGAGACTACGAACAGACATTCCAGAACCTGCTGGAGCAACAGTCCACCCAGACAAAACCGGTGGAATGATCCCCTTGGGTCGGAGGACCGTGTAACAAGGATTGACTACACTCAGGGTGAATGCCGCATCTCTCGATGCGGCAACAAGGAGAACTCCATGAAGATAATGCGTGCCCCTTTGTTGATGATTGGTCTGCTGCTCTGTGCTCAAAGCTTCGCCGCCACTGACCAACAGAACAAGATGACCACCTGCAACGCCGAGGCGACGGCAAAAACCCTCAAGGGCGATGAACGCAAAGCCTTCATGAGCAATTGCCTCAAGGCGCAGCCCGCAGCCAATGACGCCAAGGCCCTGATGACCCCACAACAAGAGAAGATGAAAACCTGCAACGCCACCGCAGCCACCCAGGCGCTGACCGGCGAGGCGCGCAAGACGTTCATGAGCGATTGCCTGAAGAAAAAGTAACCCTGTGGGCAACCCATACAGGAGCCAGCGCTGCCGGTCGATATCGGCCACCCGCTCGCTTCAAGGGCCGAAGGCTGGCAGACTGCCGATCCTTTTACGCCGTTTGTTTTGAGGCTGTATGCCAACGTTTTCTCAGCGTCACGTGTTGCTGGTGGTCAGTTGGGTGATCATTTTTGGTGGTTTGCTGCTGGTCCTGCCCTTGCGGTTGTTGCCCAGCCTGCTGGCCGGGTTGCTGGTCTACGAACTGGTCAACATGCTCACCCCCCAGCTGCAACGGCTGATCGAAGGGCGACGTGCGCGCTGGTTGGCGGTGGCCTTGCTGGGCACCCTGGTGGTCAGTGTGCTGGCGTTGATCTTTGCCGGCGCCTTCAGCTTCCTGTTGCATGAAGCGGAAAACCCCGGGGCGTCGCTGGATAAATTCATGGGCGTGGTCGATAAGGCGCGCGGTCAGTTGCCGCCATTCGTCGACGCCTATTTGCCGGCCAGTGCCGCCGAGTTCCGCGTGGCCATCGGCGAATGGCTGAGCAAACACCTGAGCGACCTGCAACTGGTGGGCAAGGATGCGGCGCACATGTTCGTCACCTTGCTGATCGGCATGGTGCTGGGGGCAATCATTGCCCTGCAACGGGTGCCGGACCTGACCCAACGCAAACCCCTGGCCGCCGCGCTGTTCGACCGCCTGCACCTGCTGGTCCAGGCCTTTCGCAACATCGTGTTTGCGCAGATCAAGATCTCCCTGCTCAACACCTTCTTCACCGGGATCTTCCTGGCGGTGATCCTGCCGATGTTCGGCATTCACCTGCCGCTGACCAAGACCCTGATCGTGCTGACCTTCCTGCTGGGCTTGTTGCCGGTGATTGGCAACCTGATGTCCAACACCCTGATCACCATCGTCGGCTTGTCGCTGTCGATCTGGGTGGCTATGGCGGCGCTGGGCTACCTGATTGTCATCCACAAGCTGGAGTACTTCCTCAACGCACGGATCGTCGGCGGGCAGATCAGTGCCAAGTCGTGGGAGTTGCTCCTGGCGATGCTGGTGTTCGAAGCCGCGTTCGGCCTGCCGGGGGTGGTGGCAGGGCCGATTTACTACGCGTACCTCAAGAGCGAGTTGAAGCAGGCGGGGATGGTCTAGGTCGTCGGATGCCTTCGTTGGCCAGCGAAGGCTGCCGCCTCAATCCATCGAGCCGTAGCGCTTCGCCGCTTCGATCGCCAGGCCGCTGCCGATGCTGCCAAAGATGTTGCCTTCGACATGGCGGGCGTTCGGCAGCATGGCCGAGACGCTGTTGCGCAGGGCCGGAATCCCGCTCGAACCGCCGGTGAAGAACACCGTGTCCACCTGCTCGACGCCGACATTGGCGTCCCGCAGCAGTTGGCTGACGCTGTTGCGCACGCGCTCCAGCAGGCCGTCGATGGCGGACTCGAACAGTGCCCGGCTAAGCTCCACGCTCAACCCCGGCTCGATGCGGTCCAGCGGCACGTGGCGGCTGTCGGCATGGGTCAACTGGATCTTGGTCTCTTCCACTTCCATCGCCAGCCAGTGCCCGGCGCGCTGCTCGATCAGCTTGAAAAGGCGGTCGATGCCACCGGTGTCCTCGATGTCGTAGCGCATGCTGCCCAAGGCCAACTGGGATTTTTGCGAGTACACCGAGTTGATGGTGTGCCAGGTCGCCAGGTTCATGTGCTGGCTGGTGGGCATGTAGGCGCCGCTTTTCATCCGGCTGCCGTAGCCGAACAGCGGCATCACGCCCTGCAGGCTCAGTTGCTTGTCGAAATCGGTCCCGCCGACGTGCACACCGCCCGTGGCGAGGATGTCGTCCTGGCGCTCGGCCAGGCCACGGCGCTCGGGTGACAGGCGCACCAAGGAGAAGTCGGAGGTACCACCGCCGATGTCGACAATCAGCACCAGTTCTTCACGCTCGATGGTCGACTCGTAGTCGAAGGCGGCCGCGATCGGTTCGTACTGGAACGACACGTCCTTGAAGCCAATGGCCCGTGCCACATCCACCAGGGTGTCTTCGGCTTCCTTGTCGGCCATCGGGTCGTCATCGACGAAGAACACCGGCCGGCCCAGCACCACTTCTTCGAATTCCCGACCGGCGGCGGTCTCGGCACGCTGCTTCAACTGGCCGATGAACAGTCCCAGCAGGTCCTTGAACGGCATCGCCGTACCCAGCACGCTGGTGTCGTGCTTGATCAGCTTGGAACCCAAGAGGCTCTTGAGCGAGCGCATCAGGCGCCCTTCGTAGCCTTCCAGGTACTCGTGCAGCGCCAGGCGGCCGTATACCGGGCGGCGTTCCTCGATGTTGAAGAACACCACCGAAGGCAGGGTGATCTTGTCGTCCTCCAGCGCGATGAGCGTTTCCATGCCAGGGCGCAGCCAGCCGACAGTGGAGTTGGACGTGCCAAAGTCGATACCGCAGGCACGAGCTGGAGATGCGTTTTTCATGTCTTTCTGGTTCCGGTTAAAAAACGGCCGCGCAGTGTATGTCAGTGCGGCGCAGAATCGAAGGCCGACTATCCGCTAAATCTCAGCTTTAAGTGCCTTGAAAGACTATCCTTGCTCCCCAAACTTACAGGCATGGCTTGGCAGCCACTGCGCGATCAACGGATTCGCCCGGCTGCCGATAAACTTCTGCTGCGCTGTCCGGTCACAACCTTGAGATCGGTCAAGCCCGCTGCGCCCCCGCGGGTGCAGACTGGCAGACGGCGCGATATCGATAACGGATGGTGATTCCCGCGATGGACTTCAAAGACTATTACAAGATTCTCGGTGTCGAACCGACCGCTGACGACAAGACGATCAAGGCCGCCTATCGCAAGCTGGCGCGTAAATATCACCCTGACGTCAGCAAGGAAAAAGACGCTGAAGCCAAATTCAAGGACGCCTCGGAAGCCTATGAGGCGCTGAAAAGTGCCGACAAACGCGCCGAGTACGACGACCTGCGCCGCTACGGCCAGCATGGCCAGCCCTTCCAGGGGCCACCAGGCTGGCAGAGCCGTGGCGGTTTTGGCGGCGCCCAGGACAGTGGCGACTTCTCGGACTTCTTCAGTTCGATCTTCGGTAACCGTGGCCCCGGCTTCGGTGGTGCACAGTCTGGCCGCAGCGCCGGTCGGCGAGGGCAGGACGTGGAAATGGAACTGGCGGTCTTTCTCGAAGAGACCCTGTCGAACGAGTCGAAGAAGATCAGCTTCCAGGTGCCGCAGTACAACGCGGCTGGCCAGCACGTCAGCAACACGGCCAAGAGCCTCAACGTGAAGATCCCCGCCGGCGTGACCGACGGCGAGCGCATCCGCCTCAAAGGCCAGGGCGCACCGGGGATCGGTGGCGGTGCCAATGGCGACCTGTACCTGACGATTCGTTTTGCGCCGCACCCCAAATTCGACGTCGAAGGCGAGAACCTGATCATCACCTTGCCGCTGGCGCCGTGGGAACTGGCCCTGGGTGCCGAGGTGGCGGTGCCGACCCTGACCGGCAAGATCAACCTCAAGGTGCCGGCCGGCAGCCAGAACGGCCAGCGCATGCGCGCCAAGGGTCATGGCCTGCTGAACAAGGCCGGCGAGCGCGGGTACCTGTTCGTGCAGCTCAAGGCTGTGATGCCCAAGACCTGCGACGATGAGGTCAAGGCGCTGTGGCAGGAACTGGCGAAAAAAGCCGCGTTCAACCCACGTGAGCACTTCTGATCGAGCACATTTAAGTTCCAGAACCTGGAGTAACTGACCATGAGCAGCCCCCTGATCGTTCAATTGGACATGGCGCAATTCTGTGAGGCGACCGATCTCTCGGACGTCTACGTGATCGAAATCGTCGAGCACGGCATCCTCGAACCTCAGGGCGCACAGCCCAAGGACTGGCGTTTCAACGACTATGAACTGGCGGTCGCCAAGCGCGCCGCCAAGTTGCGCCACGACCTGGAACTGGAATGGGAGGGCGTCGCCCTGGCGCTCGACCTGCTCGAAGAAGTGCAGCAACTGCGCGCCGAGAACCAGATGCTCAGGCAACGCCTGGCGCGGTTGGTGGTGGTCTAGCCCTACGTCGCAATCGTTGTTCGCCGCACGTGCAGGCGCCAGCTGCCGGCGAACAACGATCGCCCCGCTTGCTCTTCAGAACAGAAAATACCGCTGCGCCATCGGCAGCACATCCGCCGGTTCACACCACAACAGTTCGCCATCGGCCTTGACCTGATAGGTCTGCGGATCGACGTCGATGCTGGGCAGGTAGTCGTTGTGGATCAGGTCGGTCTTCTGCACGCTGCGGCAGCCCTTGACCACGGCGATGGTCTTCTTCAAGCCCAGTGCCTGCGCCAGTCCGGCTTCCTGTGCAGCCTGGCTGATGAAGGTCAGGCTGGTGGCGTGCACGGAGCCGCCGAAGCTGGCGAACATCGGGCGGTAGTGCACCGGTTGTGGCGTCGGAATCGAGGCGTTGGCGTCGCCCATGAGGCTGGCGGCAATCGCCCCGCCCTTGAGAATCAGGCTGGGCTTGACCCCGAAAAACGCCGGGCGCCAGAGCACCAGGTCGGCCCATTTACCCACTTCGATCGAACCCACCTCGTGGCTGATGCCGTGGGTGATCGCCGGGTTGATGGTGTACTTGGCGAGGTAGCGCTTGGCGCGGAAGTTGTCGTTACCCTCGCCATCGCCCGGCAGTGGACCGCGCTGCTGCTTCATCTTGTCGGCGGTCTGCCAGGTGCGGATGATGACTTCGCCAACCCGGCCCATGGCCTGGCTGTCGGAACTGATCATCGAGAACGCCCCGAGGTCGTGCAGGATGTCCTCGGCGGCAATGGTTTCGCGGCGGATGCGGCTTTCGGCGAAGGCCACGTCCTCGGCAATGCTCGGGTCCAGGTGGTGGCAGACCATCAGCATGTCCAGGTGTTCGTCGATGGTGTTGCGGGTGAACGGCCGGGTCGGGTTGGTCGAGCTCGGCAGCACGTTGGCAAAGCCGCAGGCCTTGATGATGTCCGGAGCGTGACCGCCACCGGCACCTTCGGTGTGGTAGGTGTGGATAGTGCGCCCCTTGAAGGCGGCGAGGGTGGTTTCGACGAAACCCGATTCATTGAGGGTGTCGGTGTGGATCGCCACCTGCACATCGTACTGGTCGGCCACCGTCAGGCAGTTGTCGATGCTGGCCGGGGTAGTGCCCCAGTCTTCGTGCAGCTTGAGGCCAATGGCGCCAGCCTTGACCTGCTCGATCAGCGGTTCCGGCAGGCTGGCGTTGCCCTTGCCGGTGAGGCCGATGTTCATCGCGAAGGCGTCTGCGGCCTGGAGCATGCGCGCCAGATGCCAGGGGCCGGAGGTGCAGGTGGTGGCGTTAGTGCCGGTGGCAGGGCCAGTGCCGCCACCGATCATGGTGGTGACGCCGCTCATCAAGGCTTCTTCGATCTGCTGCGGGCAAATGAAGTGGATATGGGTGTCGATACCGCCGGCGGTGAGGATCATGCCTTCGCCGGCAATCACTTCCGTGCTGGCGCCGATGGCCATGCTCACGTCGGGTTGGATGTCCGGGTTGCCGGCCTTGCCGATGGCGGCGATGCGCCCATCCTTGAGGCCGACATCGGCCTTGACGATGCCCCAGTGGTCGAGGATCAGCGCGTTGGTGATCACCGTGTCGACGACGTCGGCCGCCAGCAACTGGCTCTGGCCCTGGCCGTCGCGGATCACCTTGCCGCCACCGAACTTCACTTCTTCGCCGTAGGTGGTGAAGTCCTTCTCGACCTCGATCCACAACTCGGTGTCGGCCAGGCGAACCTTGTCACCGACGGTGGGGCCGAACATGTCGGCGTAGGCTTGGCGGGAGATTTTCATGGGGTGGCCTTGGGATTCAATTGGATTTTGGAGCGCTCGCGTTGCTCGCTATCGCCGCCTCGCTGCGCTCGACAGCTCCTACAGGTGTTCACATAGGTTTCACTGCACGCGGTCCCTGTAGGAGCTGTCGAGTGAAACGAGGCGGCGATTGTTTGGGAGCAGCGCAATGGTCAGTCGAGTTCACCCATGACCCTCCCGGCAAACCCGAACACCCGCCGATGCCCGGCCAGGTCCACCAGTTCGACGTCGCGGCTCTGCCCCGGTTCGAAGCGCACGGCGGTACCGGCCGGGATGTTCAAGCGCATGCCGCGGGTGGCGGCGCGATCGAAAGTCAGGGCGTCATTGGTTTCGAAAAAGTGATAGTGCGAACCGACCTGGATCGGCCGGTCGCCACTGTTGGCCACGGTCAGGCTCAGGGTGCGCCGGCCGACGTTGAGTTCGATCTCGCCGGGCTGAATCCGGTATTCGCCAGGAATCATGCGGGTTGTCCCAGGGTCTTGAAGTAAATGGCAGTCGGCGCGTAGTGGCCGTCCGGGCTTTGGCAGTAGTTGGGCAACTCGCCGACGCGGCTATAGCCCAGTGACTGGTAGAAGGTTTCCGCGGCCGAGCCGGCTTCGGTATCCAGGTACAGCAGGCCGCGCTGGTGCTGGCGCGCCGCAAGCTCCAGGGCATTCATCAACTGCTGGCCTAGCCCGCGCCGGCGGGCCTGGTGCAGGACCTGGAGTTTTTGCACTTCGGCGCGATTGCGTCCGTTGGCTTTCTGGCACAAGCCCAATTGCACACTGGCCAGGACCTTTTCTTCCTGGACCACCACCCACAGCAGCAGGCTGCCGCTCTCCAGGTCAGCCTGGACAGTGTTGAGGTAGGCGCGAGCCTGAGCGTCATCGATATCGGCCAGAAAGCCGATCGAGGCGCCGTGCTGCACGGCGTCGAACAGCAAGTCGATCAAGCCCTGGCGATAGTGGGCAAAGCTTTCCGGGTTGACCCGGCGCAGTTGGGCGGCGTTCATCGTGGCTTACTCCTTGTTGGCCAGGGGCGGCGGCGAGCCTGGGTTGAGGGTTAATTGCATGAAGGTCAGGTCGAGCCAGCGACCGAACTTGGTGCCCACTTGCGGCATCTGTCCGGTGGTGATGAAGCCGGCCCGCTCATGCAGGCGGATTGACGCGGTGTTGCCGCTCTCGATGGCGGCCACCATCACGTGTTTGCCACCGTCCCTGGCGCGCACCACCAGCGCTTCCATCAGGCGCGGACCGAGGCCGTTGCCCCGTTGGTCGTTGCGCACGTACACCGAGTGTTCCACGGTGTGGCGAAACCCATCGAAGGGCCGCCAGTCGCCGAAGGAGGCGTAACCAAGCACCTGCTCGTCGCCAGCGCTGATCACCAGGATCGGGTAGCCCTGGGCATGGCGGGCGCTGAACCAGGCTTGACGATTGGCCAGGTCGACCGCCTGTTCGTTCCAGATCGCGGTGGTGTTGAGCACGGCATCGTTGTAAATGTCGCAAATCGCCGGCAGGTCGGCGGGCACGGCATCGCGGATGTGATACGGCATGGCGCGGCCTCAGGCGATGGGTTGATGGACGGTGACCAGTTTGGTGCCGTCGGGAAAGGTGGCTTCGACCTGGATCTCCGGAATCATCTCCGGGATGCCAGGCATCACCTGTTCGCGCTGCAGCAGGGTGGTGCCTAAATGCATCAGCTCGGCCACGCTCTGGCCGTCCCGGGCGCCTTCGAGCAGCGCTGCGCTGATGTACGCCATGGCCTCCGGGTAATTGAGTTTGACGCCGCGGGCCAACCGCCGCTCAGCCACCAGGCCGGCAGTGAAGATCAACAGCTTGTCTTTTTCGCGTGGGGTCAGGTCCATCGTGGAAATCCATCTGGGCAGAAAAAAAGAGCATTCGTCAGGTCGAGCCGAACCCGTTACAGGTGTTCAGGTATTCCATATTCGCGGTACCAGCGCCTCACGGCCGAGCAGGGCGGGGCGCAGCAGCTTCCATAGATCAATCAGCCAACCTCGCGCCAGCAAGCTTTCACTGGCCAGGCAACGGGCAACCAGCAGCCCGGGAAGCTGGGTCAAATCCCCGCGTACCGGGTGGGACAGCGCGCGGCAGGCCTGCAGCAGTTCGCTGTCGATCTCGCCGGTCACCAGCAAGGTGGCAAACACCGGCTGGCCGTCCAGGCCAATCGGCGAGTCGAGCAAACCGTCAGCGCCGACAATGCGCTGGCGTTCGTGCCAGAGCAACTGGCCGTCGCGGCGGATGTCCAGTTGCGCTTGAAAGTGCCCGTGCTCGAAGCGTTCGCCGCTGGCCGGGCGACCCAGTGCCACCACGTCCCAATAAAACAACCGTGCATCGCCCTGCAGATCGATCGAGGTCTTGAGCTCGGCCTGGGCGGCGCTGAAGACGATGGTCTCCTGGGGCAGCCATTCCAGTGTGGCCCCAGGGGCGACCTGCAAGTCGAGCTGCTGATAGGCGGGGCTGGCGGCGCGATACCACTTGGCGGCGCCGGGGCTGGTCAACTGCGCCCAGGCGTTGGCCCCGACGCTCGCGCGGACCTCCAGTCGGTCGCCACCGGCAATCCCACCGGGTGGGTGGACGATGATGTGCTGGCACACTTCGGGGCCTTCGGCGTACAGGTGTTTTTGCACCCGTAGCGGACCCAGGTGGCGGCGCAGGGTCGGCCGCGTGCTGTCACCGAAACGGGCGTAGCCGAGTTCCAGCTCGGCATGCCAGCTGGGTGTGAACACGATGTGTTGGGCAGGGGCAGTCATATTTTCTGATTATCGTCAGGACGCTAGAGACTAGATCGTTACCAGGCCGCGCACACCCTCGGCTTCCATGTTTTCGCCGCGACCTTGCTGGACGATCTCGCCCCGGGACATCACCAGGTACTGATCGGCCAGCTCGGCGGCGAAGTCGTAGAACTGCTCCACCAGCAGGATCGCCATGTCACCCCGTGCCGCAAGCTGCTTGATCACCGCGCCGATCTCCTTGATCACCGAGGGCTGGATGCCTTCGGTAGGTTCATCGAGGATCAGCAGGCGTGGCCGGCTGGCCAGCGCACGGCCGATGGCCAATTGTTGCTGCTGGCCGCCGGAGAGATCACCGCCGCGGCGTTGCTTCATTTGCAGCAGCACCGGGAACAGCTCGTAGATGAAGGCTGGTACTTCCCGGGCTTCGGCGCCAGGGAAACGGGACAGCCCCATCAGCAGGTTTTCTTCGACGCTCAGCCGGGGGAAGATTTCCCGACCCTGGGGGACATAGGCGATGCCGGCGTGAACCCGCTGGTGGGGCTTGAGCCCACTGATGGCCTTGCCCTCCCAGTTCACCGCCCCCTCCTTGGCTGGCAACAGGCCCATCAGGCATTTGAGCAGGGTGGTCTTGCCCACGCCGTTGCGTCCGAGCAAGCAGGTGACTTCGCCGACCTTCACCTCAAAGCTCAGGCCGCGCAGGATGTGGCTACCGCCGTAGTACTGGTGCAGCTTGTCGACTTGCAGCATGTTCAACTTCTCCTACAGGGTGCAATCCGCACCTGCGTTCAGCGCCCGAGATAAACCTCGATCACCCGCTCGTTGTCCTGCACCTGCGCCAGCGACCCCTCGGCCAGCACGCTGCCCTGGTGCAGCACGGTGACGTGGTCGGCGATCGAACCGACGAACCCCATGTCGTGTTCCACCACCATCAATGAATGTTTGCCGGCCAGGCGCTTGAACAGCTCGGCGGTGAACTCGGTCTCGGCATCGGTCATGCCCGCCACCGGTTCATCGAGCAACAGCAATTGCGGGTCCTGCATCAGCAGCATGCCGATTTCCAGGAATTGTTTTTGCCCGTGGGACAACAGGCCGGCGGGGCGATTGACCGAGGCGGTCAGGCGAATGGTGTCCAGCACCTCGCTGATGCGGTCGCGTTGCTCGCCGTTGAGCCGGGCGCGCAAGCTGGCCCATACCGACTTGTCGGTCTTCTGCGCCAGCTCCAGGTTCTCGAACACGCTCAGGGCTTCGAACACCGTGGGTTTCTGGAACTTGCGACCGATCCCGGCCTGGGCAATCTGCACTTCGCTCATGCGGGTCAGGTCCAGGGTCTCGCCGAACCAGGCCTTGCCGTGGCTGGGCCGGGTCTTGCCGGTGATCACATCCATCAGGGTGGTCTTGCCGGCCCCGTTAGGGCCGATGATGCAGCGCAGTTCACCGACACCGATGTACAGGTTGAGACTGTTCAGTGCCTTGAAGCCATCGAAGCTGACGCTGATGTCCTCCAGCGTGAGGAGGGTGCCGTGGCGGGTGTTCAGGCCTTTTTCGGCGCGCTGTCCAAGGCCGATGGCATCGCGGCTGCTGCCGGCATCCTTGTTCGGTTCCAGGATCGGTTCGAGCATGAATTCGGCGGTCGCAGTGACTCTCATTGTTCACCTCTTTTTCTCAGCAGGCCGATCACGCCTTTGGGCAGGTACAGGGTGACAATGATGAACAGCGCACCGAGGAAGAACAGCCAGTATTCGGGGAAGGCCACGGTGAACCAGCTCTTCATGCCGTTGACCACGCCGGCACCCAACAGTGGCCCGATCAGCGTGCCGCGTCCGCCCAGGGCCACCCAGACGGCGGCTTCGATGGAGTTGGTCGGCGACATTTCGCTGGGGTTGATGATGCCCACCTGGGGCACGTAGAGCGCACCGGCCAGGCCGCACAGTACGGCGCTCAAGACCCAGACAAACAGCTTGAACCCGCGCGGGTCGTAGCCGCAGAACATCAGGCGGTTTTCCGCGTCGCGCAGGGCGGTCAGCACCCGGCCGAACTTGCTTTGCGCCAGGCGCCAGCCGATGAACAGGCTGGCCACCAGCAACAGCACGGTGGCACTGAACAGCACCGCGCGGGTACTGGGTTCGGTGATGCCGAAGCCGAGGATGGTGCGAAAGTTGGTGAAACCGTTGTTGCCGCCAAACCCGGTCTCGTTGCGGAAGAACAGGAGCATGCCGGCGAAGGTCAGGGCCTGGGTCATGATCGAGAAATACACGCCCTTGATCCGCGAGCGGAAGGCGAAGAAACCGAACACCAGCGCCAGCAGGCCCGGGGCCAACACCACCAGGCACAGGGTCCAGAGGAAGCTGCTGGTGCCGGTCCAGAACCACGGCAGTTCAGTCCAGGAAAGGAAGGTCATGAACGCCGGCAAGCCGTCCCCCGAGGCCTGGCGCATCAGGTACATGCCCATGGCGTAGCCACCGAGGGCGAAGAACAGGCCGTGGCCCAGGGACAGCAGGCCGGCATACCCCCAGACCAGGTCCAGGGCGAGGGCGACAATGGCGTAGCAGAGGATCTTGCCGACCAGGGTCAGGGTGTAGGCCGAGACGTGCAGGGCGTTGTCGGCAGGCAGCAGCGACAGCAACGGCAGCGCCAGCAGCAACACCACCATCAGGGTGCCGACGGCAATCGTCGCCTTGGGTCCGGCCTTGCGGGTGGCGGTAATGAGCAGGGGCTGGTTCATCAGTCAATTACCCGTCCTTTGAGTGCGAAGAGGCCTTGCGGGCGTTTCTGGATGAACAGGATGATCAGCGCCAGGATCAGGATTTTGCCCAGCACTGCACCGATCTGCGGCTCCAGGATCTTGTTGGCGATCCCCAGGCCAAAGGCGGCGAAGACGCTCCCGGCCAGTTGGCCGACGCCGCCCAGCACCACCACCAGGAAGGAGTCGATGATGTAGCTCTGGCCCAGATCCGGACCGACGTTGCCGATCTGGCTCAGCGCCACGCCGCCGAGCCCGGCGATCCCCGAGCCGAGGCCGAAGGCGAGCATGTCCACCCGCCCGGTGGGCACGCCACAGCAGGCGGCCATGTTGCGGTTCTGGGTGACGGCGCGCACGTTCAACCCCAGGCGGGTCTTGTTCAGCAGCAGCCAGGTGAGCACCACCACAAACAGGGCAAAGGCGATGATCACGATACGGTTGTACGGCAGCACCAGGTTGGGCAGCACCTGGATCCCGCCCGAGAGCCAGGCCGGGTTGGCGACCTCGACGTTTTGCGCGCCGAACAGCAGGCGCACCAGTTGGATCAGCATCAGGCTGATGCCCCAGGTGGCGAGCAGGGTTTCCAGCGGCCGGCCGTAGAGGTGGCGGATCACCGAGCGTTCGAGTGCCATGCCGATACCGGCGGTGACGAAAAACGCCACCGGCAAGGCCACTAACGGGTAGAACTCGATGGCGTTGGGGGCGAAGCGCTGGAGCAGCAGTTGCACCATGTAGGTGGAGTAGGCGCCGAGCATCAACATTTCGCCGTGGGCCATGTTGATCACCCCCAGCAAGCCGAAGGTGATCGCCAGTCCCAGGGCCGCCAGCAGCAGGATCGAGCCCAGGGACATGCCGCTGAACGCCTGGCCGAGCAACTCGCCCACCAGCAGTTTGCGTTTGACCTGGCCGAGGCTGGTTTGCGCTGCGGTGAGGACCGCGGCATCGGCTTCGACCCCAGGTGCGAGCAGGCTTTCCAGGCGAGTGCGGGCCAGTGGGTCACCGGTTTCACCGAGCAGGCGCACCGCGGCCAGGCGCACGGCCGGGTCGCTGTCCACCAGTTGCAGGTTGGCCAGGGCCAGGCTCAGGGCCGCGTGCACCTGTTCATCCGCTTCGCCCGCCAGTTGTTGGTCGAGGAATTTCAATTGCGCCGGCTTGGCGCTTTTCTGCAGGTGTTGCGCCGCGCCGAGTCGCACCTGGGGATCGGCGGCAAGCAGTTGCTGGCTGGCCACGGCGGTGTCGATCAGCCCCCGCAGGCGATTGTTCAGGCGCAAGGTCTTGGGTTGGCCGTCGACGGTCACTACGCCTTGCTGCAAGGCATTGATCAATTCAACGCGCGCCGGATCGGGCTGCGCGGCCCAGGCGTCGAGCAGCCGGGCTTGCTGCGCCGGATTGGCGGCGACGAAGTCTTCGGCGTCGCCGGCGTGGCTGGCCAGTGGCAGCAGGAGTGCGGCGAGTGTAAGGAACAGGCGAAAAAGCGACATGGTGACGTCCTGAGTAGCGGCGACTGATCCTGTGGGAGCGAGCTCCCACAGGATTCTGAGGGTCCGCTCAGTTGCTCTTGACCGCGTAATCCGGCTTCTTATCGTTGCCGGCAATGAACGGGCTCCAGGGCTCGGCGCGGATTGGCCCTTCGGTCTGCCAGACCACGTTGAACTGACCATCGGCCTGGATCTCGCCGATCATCACCGGCTTGTGCAGGTGGTGGTTGGTCTTGTCCATGGTCAGGGTGTAGCCCGACGGTGCGGCGAAAGTCTGGCCGGCCAGCGCTTCGCGCACTTTGTCGACATCGGTGGACTTGGCTTTCTCGGCGGCCTGCGCCCACATGTGGATGCCGACGTAGGTGGCCTCCATCGGGTCGTTGGTCACCGCCTTGTCGGCGCCCGGCAGGTTGTGTTTCTTGGCGTAGGCCTTCCAGTCCGCGACGAACTTCTGGTTCACCGGGTTTTCCACCGACTCGAAGTAGTTCCACGCCGCGAGGTTACCCACCAGTGGCTTGGTGTCGATGCCGCGCAGTTCTTCCTCGCCTACCGAGAACGCGACGACGGGCACGTCGGTGGCCTTCAGGCCCTGGTTGGCCAGTTCCTTGTAGAACGGCACGTTGGAGTCGCCGTTGACGGTGGAGATGACGGCGGTCTTGCCGCCGGCCGAGAACTTCTTGATGTTGGCGACGATGGTCTGGTAATCGCTGTGGCCGAACGGCGTGTAGACCTCTTCGATGTCCTTGTCGGCTACGCCTTTGGCGTGCAGGAACGAACGCAGGATCTTGTTGGTGGTGCGCGGGTAGACGTAGTCGGTGCCCAGCAGGAAGTAGCGCTTGGCGCTGCCGCCTTCTTCGCTCATCAGGTATTCCACCGCGGGGATCGCCTGTTGGTTCGGCGCGGCACCGGTGTAGAACACGTTGGGCGACATCTCTTCGCCTTCGTACTGCACCGGATAGAACAGCAGGCCATTGAGCTCTTCGAACACCGGCAGTACCGATTTACGCGACACCGAGGTCCAGCAACCGAACACCACGGCGACCTTGTCCTGGGTCAGCAACTGCCGGCCTTTTTCCGCGAACAGCGGCCAGTTCGACGCCGGGTCGACCACCACCGGCTCCAGCAGCTTGCCATTGACGCCGCCCTTGGCGTTGATCTCGTCGATGGTCATCAGCGCCATGTCTTTGAGCGAGGTTTCAGAGATCGCCATGGTCCCGGACAGGGAATGCAGAATGCCAACCTTGATGGTCTCGGCGGCCTGGACCGTCCAGGTCATGCCCATCGCGGCAATGCTGGCCGAAAGAGTGAAAGCCTTGATCAAGCTGCGACGCTTCATTGTGCGATCTCCATGAACGTTTTTGGTTGGCATTGGTGGAAGGCTGGAGAGTCTTTAGCAAGGGCTGTGCCTAAGCGCGAAAGCCAGCGGTTTGATGCTGCCGCCGAGGCGGATTCATGCGCGAGCGCACCAGGGCTGGGCGTGCACCGGGGTGTGGGGCATGCCGATGCGCTGTCGTGGTGCCTGTGATCCCTATGTATGTACCGCACAGGCGCGCGGACGCTGGATAACCTGATGGCTCAATACAGGCCATCAACAGGTTGGAGATTTTTCATGGATGAGAGAGAAGGGCCGAGCGCTGCCGTTGTGCGCATGAGCCGTGAGTTTCTGTCGGCGGATGACGCGGCGCGGCATGCTCATGAACAGGTCGGCAAGCGGCGTGACCGCGAGTTTGTTGCAATGATCTTCCAGTGCAGCAACCAGCGGTTCGTCGTGACTGAGCCGGTCGACGCCGGAACTGATGCGCTTGAAGCGCCCCCCCTGTTCCCGGTAGACGCCCAAGGCCGGGCGATTTATCCGTTGAACCACCAGCTCCATAGCGTGTTTTACTCACACCAGGCGCTCTCGACGCTGGATGTCGATCAAGTGCAGCGTTTGGGTTGGACGCGCACAGACGCCTGCGTGAGCTTGCAGATGTTCAAGGTTCACGAGTTGTTCCATGTGGTCGCGCAAGGCGTTCCGGCCTATCTGTCAGGCAGCGACGACAGTCTGTTGTGGTTCGAGCCCGATACCCGCGGCTGGCAGCAGTTGCTGATGCGCTTGGGCACCGTGAGTCGCCCGGGACCACTGGCGCGTGGGCTTGCCGATGGCAGCATCGCCCCTGTCGAGTTTGTACGGGCGGTGGCGAGCGCAGGAAAGTTGCAGATCCTGGTCGACAATGGGCTTTGGGGATACCGGGGCCAAGTGACCAAGGACTGGACACCCCACCCGGAACAGGGCGCAAGGCCGGTGCCGAAACAGGTGGCGTTTGGCGCGGTTTTTTCGTCGGCGGACGAAGCGGCGCAGGATTGCTTCTCACGAGGGGCTGAGCAACATGATACGGAGCGGACCTGGTTCGGTTTCATCCTCAAGCAACAAGGCAAGCACGAGTACATTGCGTCGGAATTGGTCGCGGTCGAGGGGGTTCGCGACAAACTGTTTTCTCGTCGGAGCCTGTTCCCCAGTGCTGGACCGGGTGAAGGCCGTGACTTTGTTTATCCGGAGTCATTCCAGCGCCATTCCTATTTCTATTCGCGCCAGCGGGTAACGCAGGCGCAGAGGCCCTCTCGACTCTGGTTGGCCCAGCACTTTATTGTGCCCAGAGACCTGTATGTCGTGGTGTACGACTCCAAGAGGCCGCCCGTCGAGGAAGGGGTTGAGTCGATTCCCACGTATATCGCGACACAGGACGGCGCATTGTTGAAGTATGTCGCGCGCAAGAGCACCAAGTTGTTTGATAACGACACACCGGAGATGGGGCTGGAGGCTATCCAATCCAATCTGGCCAATGGAAAACTGACCCAGACCGGTTTTGTCAGGGTCGTGGCGAACAGTGGTGAATTGACGGTCCTGCACACCACTCTGTGCTGGGACAGGGAAGGGGTGGTCAATGCGCAATGGACGCCGGCGCAAAACCTCGAGCGGCGTCTTTTGGGGCCTGTTTTCCCGACCCTGGATGATGCGGCGCTGCATGCGCGTGCGCAGGTCCCCAGGATCACCGACAGGGTCTATGGTGGCCTGGTTCTCAAGCGCGCCGATGGCTTGTTTGTCGCCACATTGCCGGTGATCACGCCCGAGGAAGACTTCGATGTGAAATGGATCTTCCCGGATGAAAGTGTCAGTGCCGGACTCTTCCCTGCCGGATGCACAATTGTGGCTCGCTATCGCTCGCGCCATGCCCAGGAGGTTCCGGTGCTCTTGTCTGCGTCGGAAAAACAACTGTATCTCAACATGTTGTCCGTGAAGGCAGTCCATACCGCGTTCGAGCGCGAGACGCGAACGATGGACGAGTACCTGTTCGGGCCCGACGGTTCGGTGATTCGTTACCGCACTGGTGCGTGGAATAAGGTTCGAGCCGATCTCGCCAATGCCTTGACCGATTTCGGCAGCCTACCCCATGACCTGGATGCAGCCTGGATAAAAAAACGTATCCATGAGGGAGACCTGAAACCGTCGGTGTGGGTGGATTCGCTGGCTAAAAACGGCTTTCTGTACGTGGTGGTGGGCAGCGCTCTTTGGGGCGCACCGCGTTCAGTGACCGAATTTAGCCTGGTACGCCAGGCGAAGCTCGTCACGGCGGTTGAACCGCCGTGCAGTGAGCCGCACTACAGTCCCGTGTTTGCTGACAGTGTGGCGGCAGCGCGTCATGTCCATGAGCACGCCGCGGAGCGTGTGGCGCTGAGTTTCGGCTACATTCTGCGGGATCGTTGGCATGACAGGTTCATTGCCACTCTGCCGATCGAGGTACCTGGTTCGACGCTGGCGTATGACCAGGTATTCCCCGACGGACTGTTGCCCCAGGGCTACGTCGTCGACAGCTTGTACCTGTGCGCCGCACCAACACTGGATGTGCTGCCGGATGATGACTATCGGCATTTTTTTTCACCGATGGATGTGCACCGGGCGCTTGCGCAGATTCAAACGGAGCGGGGCTGGTTACCCCTCTACTTATCGTGCAGCGACGGGGCGTTATTGCGGTTTGAGAGGGACTACTACGACCCGATCGAACCACCGACCGAGGCCGCTCAGTCAGCGCTCAGTCGCCATCCGTTCGCGACCCTTGCACAGGCGAGTGCGGATTGGCGCGATGTGCAGCACGGCACCTTCAGTCTGCCGGCCTACATAGGAAACATGAGAAAGGCCGGGCGCCTGCAAGTCATGGTGCCAAGTGCACTCTGGGGGATCGGATTCCTGGCGCGCGATTGGCAACCGCACAAGGCTGGCATGAGCGAGCAGGATCTGTGGTCGTGGATGCCGAAATTGGCATTGGGGCCGATTTTCCAGCATCCCGACGACGCGGCCCGCTACATCCAGCGCCGGGCGGGAAGCGCCTATGAACAGGTCACCACTTACGAGAGTGCGATATTGCGGCAAAAGGACAAGCATTGCTTCTGTGCACTGGAGCCACTGGCGCGCGGGGACGACACCAATCATGTGCTTGATCGCATTTTCCGGACGTCGAGCGACCCCACCACGACCCAGAGGAATAAACCGCCGATCTTTCCTGCGGGCTATGAATTGATTGCCAGTCACCAGCTGTATTTGTCGGGTACCGGCACGCTGGCGATGGATGCAGAGCAGGTCTATTTCAACTTTGCCTCGCCCTGGTTTGTGTATTTGCACACGCATGCCCTGAAGGACAAAGGGTTCAAGATCAGCTCGTACTACTACTCAACGCCCCATGGTGCCTTGATAAAGTATGTGCCGGAGTACACCCATGCCGAAAAAACCTTGTTGAAGACCAAACAAGTCGAGCGTGTTGGCGACCGCTGGATCACCCGGCTGTCTACAGCGGATTTCATCACGCAATTGGCCGAGATCGGTGAACTGCGGGTACTGACCGCCGCACACTACTGGAATCAGTCCGGGCGTCTGGGCAGCCACTGGAAGACTGATCGGCAACAGGTTCCGCTGGCGCCCGTCAGCTTTCGCCGTGACGAACTGTAGCGTGCGGGCACACGTGCACGATCAAAGGCATGAGTTGCAACGTCCTTGATCGTGACGGTAGAGCCGGGAAGGGTTATTGGCGGGTGCAAGTTTCCATGCCGTGGCCTCCACCTTCATACTCCGGGCCGTAATAGTATTTGGTAAAAGAGACCTTGCCATCGGCACCGGTGCCAACTTGTGCAATGCCCACGCCGTAGTCTTTCAGGCTGGGGTCGATGTTTGCGAAGTAGATGGCCAGTGATGTTTCCTGGGCGGCGGCGAAGCCGTTATAGAGGGAGTTGTCGGCCAGGGCCAGGGTGAAGCTATAGGCGCCGTACAGGCCAGTACTTTGCTCGGGGTTAAGCTTCATGTCGACGGTGCCTTTGAACTCACCTATATGACTGTCCATGCCCGTACATTGGTAATGCCCTGAATAGTCAGTGCCGGTGAACGGCGGCTGGGTGGCCAGTGCGGGCAGTGAAACAAAGGCGAGGGAGGCTAGGATCTTCTTTATCAAGTTGACCTCTTTCAATTCTTTGTAGGAATTGTGCTGATTGAAAAGTCGGAAGTTCCCGCAACTAAGGGTGTTCAGTGAGTGGGTGCTTAAGTTGCGGCAGCAGGAGTATGGCGAGGATCAGGGAGTGGCTCAAAATCAACCCGAGACAAGACTTTTCAAACTGTTAAACGGTATTTCAAGCACCCTTGAAATACCGCTGCTCCGTCCCTCGGGGTGTTCAGGAAGAAGGGGCGATCGATGCCGTGTCTCGGCTGACGCGCGCCAGCAGGAACCGGTCCAGCCCCCACACCACCACCAGTGATGCGCCCACCAACGGGAACAACACGGCCAGCGCCAACATGATCAGCACCCCGGTTTTCCAGGTGGGCAGGTCATGGCGCAACGGCGGCACCCCGACTTTGCCCTGGGGCCGGCGCTTCCACCAGATCACCACACCGCTGACGGCACTGAGCAGGATCATCAGGCAGATCAGGAGCACGATGAGCTGGTTGAGCACGCCAAACATCTTGCCTTCGTGCAGCATTACCCCCATTTCCGTGGCGCGGGCGACGTTGCCATAGTGCTCCCAGCGCACATCGGCCAGGACTTTGCCGCTGTACTGATCGACGTGCAGGGTGGCGTCGTTGCGCGGGTCGTCGGCGAACACGGCGATGGTAAACACGCCACTGGCGCTGGTCGGCAGGGTGATGCTGTAGCCCGGCTCGACCCGGCCTTGCTTGGCGATGTCCTGCACCGCCTGCAGGCTGATGCCCGGCGCGGCCGGCGCGCTGCTGGCGCCGTTGTGGGCCATGTGTTCGGCGTGGTCGCCGGACATTGTCATCGGCGTATTTTCCATGGCCCAGGGCACGGTCTGGCGGGCTGCGGTGTTGAGGCTGCGCGCTTGCTCGTCGGACGTGGGGACGTTGTTCCACATGGCGGCCGGGAACTGGTTCCAGAGTTCGGCGTAGGATTTGCCCCAGAAACCGGTCCAGGTCATGCCACTGAGCAGCATGACCAGCAGCAACGCCGCGCCCCAGAAACCGGTGACGGCGTGCAGATCACGCCACAGCAGCCGCCCGCGACTGTTCAGGCGTGGCCAGAGGATGCCGGCGCCGCCCTTGCCGCGAGGCCACCAGAGGTAGACGCCGGATACCACCAGCACGATGCCCCAGCCGGCCGCCATCTCGATCAGGCGATCGCCGAGGGTACCGATCATCAGCTCGCCGTGAATCGCCCGGGCGATGGCTTGCAGGTTGTACTTGGCATCCTGCTCACCGAGGATGTCGCCGTGGTACGGGTCGACGAACACGTTGAGTTCGCTGCCCTGGTTCTGCAGCACAAATTGCGCACTGCGCTCGGCATTGATCGCCGGCAGGTACTGGGTGACCTGGCCCTGTGGATAGGCCGTTTGTACCCTGCGCAGCAGGTCGTCGGCGCTGAGGCTGTGATGGCCGGCCGGGACATTCAGCAAGTTGCCGTACATCAGCGGGTCGAGTTGCGGCTTGAACAGGTAGATCGTGCCGGTCAGTGCCAGCATCACCATGAAAGGGGCGACGAACAGCCCGGCATAAAAATGCCAGCGCCAGGCCAGGTTGTAGAAGGACACTTTGGGTTGGCTCATCATTAGCACTCCGCTCGGCTATGAATCTTTTATAGGTGTTGTGTCGCCGTTGCTGCAGCCTGCGTTCGGCGTCGAACGCAGGCTTCGCCAATGGCGGCAGGCAGGGCGTCCTTGCGAGGCGTTTTAGAAGCTCATGTCCACCTTGGTCCAGAACGTGCGCCCCGGTTCGTTGATCGCTTGTGGATCATTGGCCGGGTAGCCGAACCCGGCGTTGCCGGCCAGGTTCAGATGTTCGGCGTAGTCCTTGCCGAACAGGTTGTCGATGCCGCTGCTGACCTTCCAGTGCTGGTCGATGCGGTAGGCGCCATTGAGGGAGAACACCGCAAAGCCCGGGCTCTTGTCGTAGTCCTTGCCCACCACGTTGCCCTTGTTCTGGTCGATGCGGTTTTGCGCCGCGACCACCCGCCACAAGGCACCGGCACTCCAGTTGTCTTCGCTGTAGGTCAGGCCGAAACGCGCGTCCAGCGGCGGCATTTGCGGCAGGGCGGTGTCGTGGGTGGTGTCTTTGCCCCAGGCGTAGGCCAGGGTGGCGTCGGCTTTCCAGTGGGCGGTCAGGTTGTAGGCTGCACCCAGTTCACCGCCCATGATGCGTGCGTTGATGTTCTCGGCCCGCGAGCTGGTGCCCATGGGCGTGGGGGTGTAGTCGAACAGGATGTAGTCGTGCACTTGGCCGATATAGGCCGAGGCCCAGGCTTCGAGATCCCGGGTCTTGTATTGCAGGCCGACGTCGAGCTGGGTGGTTTTCTCCGGCTGGATCGAGTCGAAGGCGTTGAGCGACCCGACTGGACCTGACTTGGGCGAAAACAGCTCCCAGTAATCCGGGAAACGTTCGGCGTGGCCCAGGCCGGCGTAGAGGGTGGTCGGGCTGTCCGCCAGGTCGTGCTCGTAGCGCACGAAGCCGCTGGGCAAAGTGTCGGCGCGGGTGTCGTCGGCCGTCGGGTTGGGCCTGCTCATCATCCCGGAACCGATGCTCTGGCGAAAATCCTTGGCCGAGGCGCGGTCCAGGCGGGCGCCGGTGATCAGCCGATTGCGGTCGGCGGCGTACCAGGTCAGCTCACCGAACAGGCCGTAGTTGTGGAAGTCCGCATCCTTGTTGCGTGGCAGGTCCTTGTAGGTGTCGATGCCCATGGCGCTGCGCTGGCGGTGTTCGTTGGTCTGCGCGTCGACACCGCTGACCAGTTGCAGGTCGGCCCAGCGCCAGGTGGCCTTGACCCGCGCACCGAGGGTCCGGCGGTCGACGTTGGAGGCCATGGGGCCGGCCATCATCCCGGTGCCGGAGGGCGTGCGCAGGGTGTAGTTGTCCATCACGTGGTCGGCGTAGTTGTAGTAGAGCTGGGCTTCGAGTTTTTCCAGCACCTCGCTGAGGTCCGATTGCACGAAACGCAGGCCCAGGCTTTCGCGCTTGAACTGCGAGCCGTCCATGCCGCGTCCGGCATAACGCGCTTCACCGTCGCCCTTGCCGGCGGTCAACTCCAGCAAAGTGTCGGTGTTCGGGGTCCAGCCGACGGCGACGTCGCCGTTCCACTTGTCGTAGCGCGACGGCACGGTGTCATTGTTGCCGTCCTTGTAGTCATCGGAATGGGCCGTGTTGCCGATCACCCGTACGTAGCCCTGTGGGCCACCCGCCGCGGCATCCACCACTTTGTCGAAGCGGCCGTTGGAGCCGCCCAGTACGCTGGCATTCACCCGGCTGCCGAGTTCGCCGAAGTTTTCCGGCTCGCGATCGAAGAGGATCGTGCCAGCCGAGGCGCCAGGGCCCCATAGCACGGTTTGCGGGCCCTTGATCACCGTGAGGGTGTCGTAGGTTTCCGGGGAAATGTACGAGGTGGGTGCGTCCATGCGGCCAGGGCAGGCCCCCAGCAGCATGCTGCCGTTGGTGAGGATGTTCAGCCGTGAGCCGAACATCCCGCGCAGTACCGGGTCGCCGTTGGTACCGCCATTGCGCACCAGGGCGAAGCCGGGAATGGTCTTCAAATAATCGCCACCGTCGCTGGCCGGCACGGGTTGGCGCGGGTCCTTGGGGTTGGTGACGATGGTCAGGGGCGAGCTTGGGGCAATGCCCGTGATCACCGTGGGGCTCAGCTCTTCGGCGTGCTGGCTGTGGTCAGCGGCCGTCTCGGCAGCGCTGGCCAATGGCGCGAGCAGGGCGCCGCACAGTAGCGCGGTGGCCTGCTTGAGGCGCGCGCGCAAGGTGTTCGGGGCGAAGTTTGCCTGGGCAGCGCTCAGGCGTGGGGCAGCAGAAAACCTGGACATAACAGTTCCATCAATCAGTCGTAAACACACGGCCAGCAGCCTGTGGCTGTCGTGTTCAACAGTTGGCCGTGTCAGTGGGGATGTAGGTGTTTACGCGTTGATGGGGGGCGCGCGGGTGCGGGCGCCGGGGAAGACCGTCAGCCGGGCGTGGCCCAGGCGAGGAGAGGGGCTGATGAAACCTTGCGCCAGCGGTGGGTCGAAGACCGCCAGCGCCAGGTTGCCGGGCAGAGCCGGGCAATTGAAGAGCAGGCTGCAGTAGCCGCACTTTTCCCAGATGGCATGGTGATCGGCCTGGGGCGCGCAGTGTTCGGCAGGTGCTTGCGCCTCATGCCCGGCATGGGCACTGGGCGCCATGTCCATGCTCATGTCCATCGACAGGCTCATGGACATCGGGGCGCGCTGATCCATCGGCATCGACTGAGCAATCAGTGGACCGATAAAGATCATCAGCATGGCGAACAGGCTGATCCAGCTGCCACGCGCGACCGTCAGGGAGGTCTTGCGTGGGGCTGTGCGCCTGCGGCCGGGTGAGCGCTGCGCGTTCACGGGCGGTGCTGCCGTGGGTTACTGGGCGTGCTGGTGCGTGTCGGTGCCGGCGGGCGGTTGTTTCTGCACCGCGACGTCCACGGTGAGATTGCCGGCCTTCTCGAAATGCAGGGTCAACGGGAAGCGCTTGCCGTCGCTGAGCAGGCTGCGGTCCTGCAGCTCCATGAGCATCACGTGGTAGGCCATCGGCGCGAACGTGATGGTGCCTCCGGCGGGAATCTCGACGCTGGGCACCTGCTGCATTTTCATCAGGTCTTTTTGCATCAGGTGTTCGTGCAGCTCGGCTTTGCCCGAGATGGGCGAACTCACGCTGAGCAGCCGGTCAGCGGTTTTGCCAGTGTTGTGAATGACAAAGTAGGCCGCCACGGTCGGGGCATTGGGCGGTAGCTCTTGTGACCAGGGGTGGGCGATGTCCAGCTCACCGGCCTTGTATTCATGGGCAGTGGCAAAGCAGGCAGGCAACAGCAAGGCGGCGAGCAGCAACGCGTGCTTCACCAGGGATGGTTTTGACATGGCGGTTCTCCGGAACGATTAAAACGCAGGGTAGTTGCGAATCGAATCAGACCAGGGGAGAGGCGCGGGGGTTGAGACTGGGCCATTGCTGGCGCGGTGTTGGAGCATCGAGGGTGGGGGCCGGTAGGCTGCGATTGGCGTCGAACCGGGCGAAGTACAGCTGCGGTGTATGCCCGGGCAATGCCACCAGGGGCGCTGAGCCTGAGCAGCACCAGCAGTGCTGCATGGTGGAGTGTTGCTCGCCAGCTGGGGCTTTCTGTTCAAGGTTGCCCAGGGAAATGGCGACCATGCGGGTGCCACTGGACGAGCAGAAACTGCCCCACATCAACTGCTCGACCGGCGACTGGCTGGACGCCTTGGCCATGGCATCGGACATCGGCATGGCGAGCATGTTGAACAGCACTGCGAAGCAGGCGATCCAGGCAAATGCTAGCCGTTGTCGGGACATGGTCATATCCGGTGATGTGGGAGATCAGGCGGCGTATTTAGCCTGATCGGGGTGGATAAGTAAAAAGCTGCTGTGCGGTGTGGTGTCGCAGCGCTGATTTTGAGCAAGTGTAGCGGCTTTGATAGTTAGTGCCTGGGCGATGCCTGACTGGAGGCCGCCTTCGCTGGCAAGCCCAACGGGGTTGGTGGGTGTATGCAAAACCTGTGAGCACCCAAAGCCATACTGTGGGCGCGAGCCCTCATCGAACTACAAATCCAACTCCAGCGCCTTCAACACCTGGGTCACGCTGGCAAACTCCCGATCCACCGCCGGCAACACCGGGCGCTTGAGTATCAGCACCGGCACCCCACGCTCGCGGGCCACTTCGAGCTTGGGTTCGGTGGCGCTGCTGCCGCTGTTCTTGCTGATCAACACGTCGATCTGCCGGCGTTCGAACAGGGCGCGTTCGTCTTCGAGGTGGAACGGGCCGCGGGCCCCGAGCACTTCGCAGCGTGGGTTGCCGGGGTAAACCTCCAGTGCGCGCAAGGTCCAGAACTGCCCGAGCGGGATTTCGTCCAGGTGCTGCAATGGCTCGCGGCCTAACGTGAACAGTGGGCGCTTGAAGGGCTTGAGGGCTGCGCTCAGTTCGGCCCAGTCGCTGACTTCGCGCCAGTCATCGCCGGTTTGCGCCTGCCACGCGGGACGACGCAGCGCCCAGCAGGGGATCGCGCGGAGTTGCGCGGCGGTGACGGCGTTCTGGCTGATCTGTGCGGCGTAGGGGTGGGTGGCGTCGAGTAGCAGATCAATGCCGTGATCCTGGATGAAACGGGCCAGGCCTTCGGCGCCGCCATAGCCACCGACGCGCACTTGGCATGTCAGGTCGCTGGGTACCCGGCCGACACCGGCCAGGCTGTAGGTGTGCTGCGGGCCGAGGGTGCGGGCGATCGCCAGGGCTTCGGTGATACCGCCGAGCAACAGCACGCGTTTCATGGCAAGACTCCGGCGTGACCGACAATGCCGCCCTGGCGGTCGATGGCAAACACTTCGACCTGGACCTGGGCCGGCACCACGCTGCGGGCGAATGCCAGGGCGTGCTGGCACACGGCATCGCCGAGGGCAATGCCGGCGGCGCTGGCCATCGCCAGGGCCTGCTGACTGGTGTTGGCTTGGCGAATCTGCTGCTGCAGTGCGGCGTCGGCACCCACCGCGGCGGCCCATTCGGCCAGTTGCACAAGGTCGATGCTCGAATGTCGGCTGTGCAGGTCCATGTGGCCGGCGGCGAGCTTGCTGATCTTGCCGAAGCCGCCGCACAGGCTGAGTTTATCCACAGGCACTTTGCGCAGGTGTTTGAGCACCGCCCCGACAAAATCGCCCATTTCGATCAGGGCAATTTCCGGCAGGTCATAGACCCGGCGCATGGTGTCTTCGCTGGCGTTGCCGGTGCAGGCGGCGATGTGCAGGTAGCCGTTGGTCTTGGCGACGTCGATGCCCTGATGGATCGAGGCGATGTACGCCGCGCAGGAAAACGGCCGGACGATGCCACTGGTGCCGAGAATCGACAGGCCACCGAGAATGCCCAGGCGCGGGTTCATGGTTTTCAACGCCAGGGCTGCTCCGTCCCGGACGTTGACCGTCACCGCAAAACCGCCGGGATAGCCGAACTCCAGGGCCAGGGCGCTGAGGTGGTCGGTGATCATCTTGCGCGGCACCGGATTGATCGCCGGCTCGCCGACAGCCAGGACCAGGCCGGGGCGTGTCACGGTGCCGACGCCGTGGCCGGCACTGAAGCGGATGCCGGGCTCGGTGGTCAGGCGCACCTGGCTGTAGAGCAAGGCGCCGTGGGTCACGTCCGGGTCGTCACCGGCATCCTTGATGGTGCCGGCTTCGGCGCCGTCGGCCAGCAGCCGGCAGAACTCCAGGCGCATTTGCACCTGCTTGCCCTTGGGCAGGACGATCTGCACCGCATCACTGGCGCCGCCACCCAGCAGCAAGCGCGCCGCCGCGAGGCTGGTGGCGGTGGCGCAACTGCCGGTGGTCAGGCCGCTGCGCAGGGGGGCGGGTTGTTCGGCGGTTTCGTCACGCATCGAGGGGTTTGACCAGATCCAGCAAGGTTATCGGCAGCGCCTGGCGCCAGGTGTCGAACTCGCCCAGTGGCTGGGCCTGGGCGATGTGCAGCCGGGTCAGTTCGCCGCCGTGCTGCTCACGCCAGGCCAGCAGGGTCATTTCGCTTTGCAGGGTGACCGCGTTGGCGACCAGCCGGCCACCGGGCTTGAGTTGCGCCCAGCAGGTCTCAAGCACCCCGGTACGGGTCACGCCGCCACCAATGAAAATCGCATCCGGGCGCTCGAGTCCGGCCAGCGCGTGGGGGGCGCTGCCGCGAATCAACTGCAGGCCGGGCACGCCGAGGGTGTCGCGGTTGCGCTCGATCAATTGCTGGCGGCCAGGGTCCGCTTCGATGGCCAGGGCGCGGCAACTGGGGTGGGCGCGCATCCATTCGATACCGATCGAGCCTGAGCCCGCGCCGACATCCCACAACAACTCGCCGGGCATCGGTGCCAGGCGGGCCAGGGTGACGGCCCGTACGTCGCGCTTGGTCAACTGGCCGTCGTGGGCGAAGGCCGAGTCCGGCAGGCCCGCCAGGCGCGAGAGGCGCGCGGTGGTCGGTTCGGCGATGCACTCGATGGCCACCACATTGAGGTCGGCGACCGCGGGGTCGTCCCACTCGCTGGCAAGGCCGTCGACCCGCCGCTCCCGCTCGCCACCCAGGTGCTCCAGCACGCTGATCCGGCTCGGCCCGAAACCGCGTTCGCGCAACAGCGCGGCCACGGCGGCCGGACTGTGGTGGTCATTACTCAGCACCAACAGGCGTACCCCGCTGGACAGGTGGCCGTTGAGTGCGGCCAGCGGCCGAGCCACCAGTGACAGGCAGACCAGCTCTTGCAGGGGCCAGCCGAGGCGGGCGGCTGCCAGGGAGCAGGACGAGGGCGCGGGCAGGATCAGCATTTCCTCGCTGGGCACCTGGCGCGCCAGGCTGGCGCCAACGCCAAAGAACATCGGGTCACCACTGGCCAGCACACAGACCGGTGCGCCGCGCTGCGCCAGGAGCGGCTCCAGGGAAAACGGGCTCGGCCACAGTTGGCGCTCGCCACGGATGCACGCCGGCAGCAGATCGAGCTGGCGCTGGCCGCCGATAATCCGTGCGGCCCCCAGCAATGCATGCCGGGCCTGCTTGCCCAGTCCCTTGAAGCCGTCTTCTGCGATGCCTACGACTGTCAGCCAGGGGGCCATCTATATTCCTCAAACATGAAGGTTCCGACGGGCAGGCTTTTCATGCCGTCGGACAAAGCAGGCATAATACCGCGCCTTCGCCCGCGAAGTGCTTCTACCTCTTGAGTCGGTCGCCCCCTTGAACGAACGTCAGTTGCATCCTGCCTTACGCCCCTCGGCCTGTCCGGGGTTGTTGCGTATCGTCCAGGCGCTGGACGGCGGGATCTGCCGGATCAAGTTGAGCGGCGGCTCGATCAGCGCTGCCCAGGCCCTGGCGGTGGCCACGGCTGCCGAGGAATTTGCTGGCGGGGTGATCGAGGCAACCAACCGTGCCAACCTGCAGATCCGCGGCATTACCGGCGAACACCGACGGCTGATCGACAGCCTGCTGGCGGCCGGACTCGGTCCGCGCTCGGCGGCGGGTGACGATGTGCGCAACCTGATGCTCAGTCCGGCCGCCGGCATCGACCGCGCCATGGTGCTGGACACCCGGGCGCTGGCGGCGCAGATCCTCGCCACCCTGGAGAGCAGCCCGGGCCTGCATGACCTGTCCGCCAAGTTCGCCGTGCAGTTGGATGGCGGGGAGGCGCTGGCCATGCTCGAGCACCCCCATGACCTGTGGTTGAGTGCGTTCGAGCGGGAAGGGCAGACCTGGTTGGCCTTCGGCCTGGCCGGTTGCCCGACGGACACCGCCGCCGGTGCGGTGCGGCTCGACGACGGTCACGGCCTGGTGGTGGCGGTGCTGGAGCTGTTTCTCGAACTGGCGCGGCCGGAACAGACCCGCATGCGCCACTTGCTGGCCGAACGTTCCTTGAGCTCGCTGCTGGCGCTGCTCGGTGAGCGGGTGCCCCTGCAGCGACTCGATTCCTGGCAGCGCCCCCCGGCACCGTCGGGGCGGCACCTGGGAACTTATCCACAGCGCCAGCCGGGCCGGGTCCATGTGGGGGCCGTACCGCCGTTGGGACGGCTGACCTCATCAATGCTCCAGGGCGCGGCGCTGCTGTGCGAGCAGTACGGTGATGCCAGCTTGCGCCTGACGCCGTGGCAGAGTCTGTTGCTGCCCAACATTCGCGAGCGGGACGCCCCAGCTCTCACTCAACAGCTGCAAGCGCTGGGTTTCCTGCTGAGCGCCGACCAGGCCCTGGCCCATGTGCTGGCCTGCACCGGTTCGGCCGGCTGCGCCAAGGGCCTGGCCGACACCAAGCGCGACGGCCAGCGCCTGGCTGCGCTGCGCCCATCAGCCAGCACGCCACTGCAGGTGCACTTATCGGGCTGCCCGCGTTCCTGCGCCGCCGCCCATACGGCGCCCGTCACCTTGCTGGCGGTCAGCCCCGGTCACTACGATCTCTATTTTCGCGATGCGGGGCAGGCCGGTTTCGGCGCCCTGCAAGCACGCAACCTCACTATTGAAGCGGCGGGCGCACTGCTTGATGCCCGCCCACGGAGCCCCCTTGATGCTTGATTACATCCGCGACGGTCAGGAGATCTATCGCAACTCCTTCGCGATCATTCGCGCCGAGGCGAACCTGGACCGTATCCCGGCCGATCTGGAAAAACTCGCGGTGCGGGTGATCCACGCCTGCGGCATGGTCGAGGCTATCGATGGCCTGCAGTTTTCCGCTGGGGCCGGCAAGGCCGGGCGTGATGCGCTGGCAGCCGGTGCGCCGATTTTGTGTGACGCGCGCATGGTTTCCGAGGGCGTGACCCGTGCCCGCTTGCCGGCCAACAACGAAGTGATCTGCACCCTGCGTGACGACAGCGTGGCCGAGTTGGCGCGCGAGCTGGGCAACACCCGTTCCGCTGCGGCGCTGGAGTTGTGGCGTCCGCACCTGGAAGGCAGCGTGGTGGTGATCGGCAACGCCCCGACCGCGTTGTTCTACCTGTTGGAAATGCTCGACGCCGGCGCACCCAAGCCCGCGCTGATTCTCGGCTTCCCGGTGGGGTTTGTCGGGGCCGCCGAATCCAAGGCCATGCTCGCGGCGGACAGCCGTGGCGTGCCGTTCGTGATCATGCAAGGCCGGCTGGGCGGTAGCGCCATGGCCGCCGCAGCGGTCAATGCCCTCGCCACGGAGATTGAATGATGCAGCAACCTGGACGCTTGATCGGCCTGGGCGTGGGCCCCGGTGACCCGGAACTGATTACCGTCAAGGCCCTGCGCCTGCTGCGCGAATCGCCCGTGGTGGCGTACTTCGTGGCCAAGGGCAAGAAAGGCAATGCCTTCGGCATCATCGAAGCCCACCTGCAAGGCGCGCAGAACCTGCTGCCGCTGGTGTACCCGGTGACCACCGAAGCGTTGCCGGCGCCGCTGTCCTACGAAGAAATCATCAGCGACTTCTACGACGGCGCTGCCCAAGCCGTGGCCGCACACCTGGACGCCGGCCGCGACGTGGCGGTGATCTGCGAAGGCGACCCGTTCTTCTACGGCTCCTACATGTACCTGCACGACCGTCTGGCCACTCGCTATGAAGCCGAAGTGGTGCCGGGGGTGTGCTCGATGCTCGGTGGGGCTTCGGTACTCGGCGCGCCGCTGGTGTATCGCAACCAGAGCCTGTCGGTGCTGTCCGGTGTGCTGCCCCACGAAGACCTCAAGCGCCGCCTGGGCGATGCCGACGCGGCGGTGATCATGAAGCTGGGGCGCAACTTCCCGAAAGTGCGGCAAGTGCTGGAGGAACTGGGGCTGGCCGAGCGAGCGCTGTATGTCGAGCGGGCGACCATGGCCAATCAGAAGATTGTGCCGTTGGATCAGGTCGAACCGATGTCGTCGCCCTACTTCTCGCTGATCATCGTCCCTGGTGTCAGGTGGCAAGGCTGATGAGCCATTCCACGCCAGCCATCGTCATTCTCGGCCAGGGTAGCCTGGCCACTGCGCGTCGCCTGCAGCAGGTGTACCCCGCGGCCTTGATCCACGGTCTCAGTGGGCGGGTCGAAGGCGCAGACCAGGTGTATCAGGAGTTCGGTGCGACCCTGCGCGAACTCTATCAACAGGACACCCCAATCATTGCCCTGTGTGCGGCCGGTATCGTGATCCGCACCCTGGCACCGTTGCTGCTGGAGAAGGGGGCCGAGCCGCCGGTGCTGGCGGTGGCCGAAGACGGCAGCGCAGTGGTGCCGCTGCTCGGCGGCCTCGGCGGGGTGAATGGCATGGCCCGGGAGATTGCCGCGGCCTTCGACGTGGCGCCAGCGATCACCACCAGCGGTGAGCTGCGCTTCGGCACTTGCCTGCTCAACCCGCCCAGCGGTTATGCCCTGGGCGATCTGGAGGCGGGTAAACGGTTTGTCTCCGATCTGCTGGCCGGCCACTCCGTGCGCGTCGAAGGTGCCGCGCCCTGGCTGGCGCAGGCCCAACTGGCGGAAGATCCCCAGGCTCAACACTCGATCCATGTCGGCAGCGCCGAACGTGTGGCGGCGGCCAACGAGTTGCTGATCTATCCACGCAGCGTCGCCGTGATCGTGGCGAGCGCCGGGGAGGATCTGCCGCAGAGGATTGCCCAGGCCTTGCAGGCGGCGAAAGTCGCGGGGCAAGCCCTGGCCTGCCTGGTGGCGCCTGAGGAGCACATGGCCTGCCCGGCATTGCGTGAGGCCGCGCTGACGCTGGCGGTACCGCTGCGGTTTGTTGCCTCGGCCAGTGAGGTGGGCACCCTGGCGCGCAACGCGGTGCCTGGGGCACGGTTGATCGCTACGGCGCATGAGCTGGTGATTGCCGTGGCCGAACAGCCGCTGCAGGTGAACCTTATCGGCCGTCCTCGTGGGCGTCTGGCCGTGATCGGCCTCGGCCCGGGCGCCGCCGAATTGATGGTGCCGGCGGTGAAGGCCGAACTGGCGCGGGCCACCGATGTGCTCGGCTATGAAACCTACGTGCGCATGGCCGGACCGTTTCGTGAGGACCAGGTGCAGCACTGCACCGATAACCGCGAAGAGATGCAGCGGGCCCGGCATGCCTTTGAACTGGCCGCCCAGGGCCGCTCGGTGATCGTGGTGTCGTCCGGTGATCCGGGGGTGTTCGCCATGGCGGCGGCGGTGCTTGAGGCGCTGCACGAATCGGATGATGCGGCCTGGCATAACGTCGATCTGCAGATCCTGCCCGGTGTCTCTGCCTCGCTGGCCACCGCCGCCCAGGCCGGAGCGCCGCTGGGGCATGACTTCTGCGTGATGTCGCTCTCGGACAACCTGAAGCCCTGGTCGATCATCGAGAAGCGCCTGGACCTGGCCGCCGAAGCAGATCTGGCGCTGGCGTTCTACAACCCGATTTCCCGCTCGCGCCCCTGGCAGTTAGGGCGAGCACTGGAGATTGTCGCCCAGCATCGTGCGCCTCAGACGCCCGTGGTCTTGGGCCGGGATATCGGCCGCCCCGGCCAGACCTTGCGCACCACCACCCTCGGTGAGTTGACCCCCGATCAAGTCGACATGCGCACCATGGTGCTGATCGGTTCGTCCACTACTTGCACTTTTCCACGTAGCGACGGCGGTGAGTGGGTCTATACACCACGCTGGTATGGTGAAAAACCTGTCACATGAATAATAACGCCCCTTTCTAGGGGCGTTATTGTTTTACCCCTGTTAACGGATTAGCGAGGTTTGTATGGGGGCGGATAACAGTGGCCGTATAGGGTTGAATAAATCAAAGATGTAAGTGTTCTCTCGGTCTGTTGTTGAGTTGGCGAGCTGGCCGCAGCACACGACTTGAATTGAATGCAAATTGTGTGTCTTGGGGCTATTCGTTAGATTTGCTGAGCGTCCCCCGAAGGGGCGGGACAACGCGCAAAGGGCGTTGTTGATGTGAAGTTATATTAAGTACTGCACTAATGAAGGCGCGCCTTGATCGGCGCCAATCGTTCTGAATGTAATATGAAGTTTCGCTAATTGTAGTGGATCTGTGTGTGCCCGAATAACCGGTTGACTAAAATTTCCAGGAAGAAAAAGTCATGGATGACTCAATATTAAATGCCGAAAAACGGAGCGGTGAATTTCTGTCGCCCGAAGCCTATGCGCAACTAAAAGAGGAGTTGAGCGAGTTCTCCGGTGAGCCTGATTACGAGGCGCTTGATCGTTATTATCTAGCGGCCAATGAGGCTGCCGAAGTCGCTGATAAATTAGTGTCTGTCAAACTTCTCCAGCATTCATTTGACTCATTGTTTCATAAGCGTGCAACCGCCCCTTCCGATATCGCCGAGCAGATCTTGCTCGGGCTCGATCGGTACACATCCAAGCTGGGCGCTACGACCACCATGCTATCTGCGGTGGCAGAGTCGGTGCCAAAAATCATGCACTTCGTCTGGGTTGGCGGCAGTGAGGTCGGCAACATCCAGCGTGACTATATGAATATCTGGCGGAAAGTGCTGGCCCCGCAAGGTTACACGTTCAATCTCTGGTACGACCGCGATGCCCTGCTGGCATTTGAGATGAACCGGGTGATTCTCGACAGCGCCAGGGCGCATGCAATGGAGTCGGGTGGCGATAAGGAGACGAATCCCCAGGCACTGTCGCGACTGATTGAAGACCGTGCCCGAGTGTTGAAGTGGCAAATGTCGGATTATCTCAGGCAGCCGCAATGGGCCGGCCGTGCGGACGAGGCACGAATCGACCTGATGGTGCGGGCCTATGGCAAGGATCGCACGGTGCTCGAGGCTTTTCGCCAACAGTGCCTGGACACTCACCTGGCCATGGTCGGGCCGGATCTGCGGCTGCGTGATGCCGGTCAAGAGTTCAGCGAGCACTTTCTGCGCGATGTCTATCAGCGTGAAGTCGGCATGCGCGGCAACTTTGCCGCGGCCAGTGATGTGGTACGTCTGCAGGCCGAGGATCTGGAGGGTGGCCGTTACAGCGACATGGACTATTTGCCGCCCCTGGCCGAAAAACTGGGGGGAGTCGATATCAGCAGTCTCGATACAAGCGCCCGGATCGGTGTATTGCAACTGCTACTCAATCATGACGACAGCTTGATGCCCGGCCGGGACAGGCAGCGTTATGCGGATAGTGTCGACAAGATCCCCGCAGAACACCAAGAAGCGTTGCTTGCGTTTGCACTGGGTAAACCCGGTGTCCGTGAAATATTTGTCCCGCCACAGGAAAGCTCGGTAGCGCAGAATGGCTTTCGCATGGGCACGGCGTATGGCGCCCGGGACCGTGGGGAAATGAACGCGCATTTTCTGGCTCACCCGGGTAGCGGCATGACCCAGGCCATCATGCAAACGATCCGATTTAATTATGACTGTCTGCATGAAGTAGAGCGCCGACTTGCCAATGCCGGTATCGCTTGGGGGGATATGCGCGAATCGGCCAATCTCATTCAGAACTTTATCAACGAAAGGACGGCTGAAGGGCGGCTCACACAATCACAGTTGAACGCTTCTGCTGCCCTCTCTATTGCGATGCTTACGTATTACCAAGATGGGATTCGTATCGGCGCCCGCGGCACTATCGACTTAACCGGACCCGGTGCCGCTGTCACAGGGCTCAGTAATTACACTGAAACGCATCTTCAATTCGAACATTTGGCGGACATTCGTGCTCGGCTGAAGTTGACCGAGGGCTATAACGTTTTCACCGAAGAAGAAATGATCTCCGGTTGGACAGTCAATGGCACCCCGGATGAATGGCTGGCCAAAGAGCAGGAAAAGTGGACATCCGCAAAACTCAAGTCGCGTTACGCAGCTAACCTGGGGGAGTTGCTAAAAGAACAAACCCTGGCCTTCGAGCGAGGCTGGCCGGTGGTTGAAGGTAAACCGGTGTTGCTGACGTCAGTGTTGCAATCACTGCTCAATGATCTGGGTGAGCCTTTTATCCGGGCCATGAATGACCGCTTGAGTGGTGACGTCCTCTTCAACAAAGCGGTTTCCATTGGCTTCGATGAGCGCCAGCAAATCATCGCGCAACCTGCCAGTGAACTGCCGCCGTCGATCGGCGCCGAACTGCTCGGCAACCTGAATGAGGCGTTGACCCGAATCGCCGTTGGGAAGTTGCCTGTGGAGCAGTTGAGTCCGCTGCATCGTGTAGTGCTCGGCAGTTTGTTCGGTGCGCAGGCGCTCGACGAAAAGGGTTTTGCCAATGCCTGGGACAAGGCCCGCAGTTTTGCCGAAAGTACCCAGGATCGAGGGGTCGCCGCGCGCTATGAACACATTGAGCAGACTTATCGTCAGCAGCGGTCGGCAGCCTTCGACGCCGGGCTTGATGCGCATTCCGGTGGAGTGTCACTCACCGAGCGTTCTGCGGCTCTCAAGGTTCTGGCCTTTGCCGAACCCTTGAGCGAACGGCAATGGGGTACGCGTATTGCCCAGATCGAGGCGCGGGCCATAGTCGAATATCGCTCGGCCATTCTCCAGCGTGGCAATAGCGTGCGCGAGTTGATGTTCCAGGCCAACGCCACGTCGGCCCGGCAGTTACCACAAGATCTGCTGGTGCGCGGTGGGGGGGAGCCAGGCCGACGTTGTTATCCGTTGGCGCTGGTGATGGCTGCGGCGCTTGAACAGGGCAGGGGTGCGCTACGCACCCTGATTGGCCGGTTGGCCAGCGCCAATGTCGCCGTGGAAGATCCCACGACCCAGCGCCTGCTGTTAACCCTGGATGATTTGCGCAGTGTGCCGATGGCCGATTTCGCTATCAAACGTGGTGCAGTCAGCCTGGCGAGTGCGATCCAGATGCTGGAAACGAAAACCGCTTCCGCCAGCATGATGCTTAACACCGACAACCATTCTCTGCTGATCGCCAAGGTTGTGGAGCAGGGTAGCGCGACCTGGCATTTTTACGATCCCAACTTCGGCCTGTACGGCTTCGATCAGGTGGCGGACTTGCAGCGTGGCATTGAGCGGTTCCTGGCGGATGGTGAGCTGGCCAGGCACTACGGGATTGTCGATGTGACGAGCGACACTTTTAATCTGATTGAGCTCGATGGCCAGAAAATTGCCACTCTGCCTCTTCCTTCCGAGGGGAGAGTCGGTCAATTGCTGGACGGATTTGACGGCACGAGCGTGGTCGAGCCCTGGCAGCATCATGCGGCGCTACGGGCTCGTGCCTTGTCGGAAAATGCTCGGTTAGGGCGTGGCGTGGCGGAGTTGGAGGGGCTGGGCTGGGCTCGGGTCATCGAGTCGGTGACGCAAAAAATGATCTCGGATAACACCCTCAAGCCTGGATTTGTGCCGGTGTACGAGACGGTACAGCCGACGGTGGAAGGCCAATGGAGCGTTGCGTTGATCAACAGTAAGCGCCCTGAAGAAGTTGAGCATGTCACGGTTGATGAACCACGACTGATCAAGATCAAGGGCTGGCTACGCCAGCGCTTCGAGGCGCTGGATAACACACCCAAAGATGGTGTGCCCCATGAGCCTGGGGCGGTCAATACGATGAACAGCGGCTTTGCGATTCTGGCGCTCATGCAAAGTCTGCGGCAGGCCGAAGGTTCCCTGGCAGAAGGTGCCGGTACGCCGATGACGTTGGGCGTTCGTTTGCACAGCTATGTGATTTATTCCCAGGTGCTGCATGGCGTGGTGGCCGATATCTACGGTCTGATCAAGTTGGTGCAGGTCGCCTTGCTTGATGAAAAGCTGATTGCGGCAACGTCCTCGACGCTGCTGGGGCGTACTTTCGGGCGACTGTTGGGCGTGGGTGCGGGCAACCTGCTGGCGCTGGTCAATGTCGGGTTCGACATCTATGAACTGGTCACCGCCGACAACCCGTCGGCCAGGGCCGCCATCGCGGTTCAACTGAGTTTCGACGCCACCGGTCTGGCACTGGGACTGGTCGCCACCGGGAGCGGCACCTTGGCGAGTGTCGCCGGCCCCTTGGCCGTTGTGGTCGGCGGAATTGCTTATGGAGTGGGGGCATTGGCTCACAACTACCTGATCAATCTATATCGAGCCCAGCAGGTAGGGGCGTATTTCTATCGCATGAAATCGCTGGTCGCGGACGGCGGATGGACAGTGGAGTCCGGTGTTTTCCAACCTGCCCCTGAGGTCGTTTTCAGGCTGGTGGACCTGCGAGCACTGCGAGGGATACTTGGTAGTCACTTGCTGCTGCGAGGGCAGCGTTCCGGACCTGGGTTGCCGAATCTGGTTGGCGACACTTCGCAGGCGATCGATATCAACCAGCGTTGGGGCTTGTCGGGGCACTCACTGCTGCCCGATGACATCAAGACCTTGATCCTGCCCTGCACGCCCCAGTGTGCTTACGGTTACGACTATCAACTGATGCCAGGAGCAACCCATCGTCATGATCTTGGATTTGACGAGTTGCGCGAACTGGAGCACGACAGCCAGGGAACGCGAACTTTCTGGTTCGATCCTTGGACGCCATTCGAATACGTGATGTACGCCCTGTATCCGAAGTACCAACCGACACTCGTCGAGATCCTGCTGGCTAACCAATGCCGCACTCTGTATGTGCCGCATATGCCTGAAGAATACCAAGGGCAAATGTCCTATCTCATTGGCGGCAGCCAAGGGCAGTACTCCCTGTCGCTCAACCCGGGCGTGGTGGCGATTGAACTAACTGCCCTCGGTGAACCCGCGTCCGTGCAGTGGCTGCTTCGTGCGATTTGGACCAGCGATGCCTCGGTGCTGTTTGACGCGCAGGGCTTGATCCTGGGTGGTATTAGGGTCAAGGCGCCTGTCGACAGCGTGCTGGATCTGGAGTTGGAGCAAGGCCGGCTGTTTCGCGTGAATTGGTCGAGTCGCCAGCTTGAGCTGGTGCAGGAACAGTTGCCCGACAACAGCGATGCGAGCGAAGTGGCGCGGTATTTGACCCACCTGAACCGTGAACATCGTCTGGTCATACCCTGTGTACCGCTGCACAACTTCAAGGTGCCGTTCAGCGATCCGCAGTGGCCGACCTACACCAATGGGTTCTACGAAACATCGCGCGAACGGATTCTTTACGCCCGCGATCTGCCAGGCGGGGCCTGTGCCCAGATCCAATTGGCTGCGGTCAGGGGGGACCAGGTGTATTTCTATCATCGGGATTATCCGACTGTCTGGCGGGTTGATGCGATCAGCGGCAAGGTCAACCGACGCTATCGTTTGTTCAATCCGCGCATGGCGCCATTGATCCTCTCGTGTCAGGACGTGGGCGAGGCCATTCATGTCGTGCAGCAGGTCAGCGATATGCACGGTGTCATCTATCAGTTCGATTACCTGCTGTATCCCGACGAGGTTGATCTCAAGGCGATAACGCACACGTTGAGTGAGGCGAGCGCGACCATTGCGCAGGGGTTCGATTGGCAAGGCTGGAGCGCCTTCGAGAAGCAGTTCGACTCTTCTGACAGCGTCTATGACGACTCTTCGTTGGAAATGGGCGGGGATATTACGCAATGGACGGTGGCGTTTCTTTCGTTGCAGGCTCACCGCGGAACACAAACCCTTCGCGGCTGGGTACGGCTTTGGGACGAGTGGTATGTAAGCGATCTTGAGCTCGGTCTTGTGACCCCGACCTTACTCGCGCCGCGGGAAATGGATGGCGATAGCCTGGTTTTCTTTGATGCGCAGGCCAGAACCCTGTCGCGCTGGGTGCGGCGGCCGGGGCCCATGAACGGCGTCTTGCACACCCTGCTCAGTGACGTGGACAGCGTGGTGGCTGCGGGCGACACGTATCTGGCGCAGACGCATCACGGCCTGGTGTTCGAGGTCAGTGCGGAACAGGTGGTCCTGCGCTCAGTCAATGAGCAATGGCTGATGGCGCAGGATGATTGGTTGGCGGGGTTGCCGGTGGTCGCTGGACAACATGGTGTCAGCGGCTTCGAAATCGTCGGCCTGTCCGATGTGGGTGGTGCATCGCTGGCTGCCCGGTACCTGGAGGGGCGAATCCTGCTAGTCGGGGCTGAACAGGGGCGCAAGATGCACGCGGTGAGTCTGAGCCACGATAAACAAGCGCTGTGGTTGTTTGCGCCCGACTCAGGTCGCCTCTATCGCCAGCCGCTGTTGACCCTGGAGCAGATGCGGGGGCTGTTCGGCAGTGGCAAGCAGCGTGTGCGTCGTGATGAAGCCAGTGTGTGGCAAGGCAGGTGGCGTCAATGGCTGTTCGCTGGGGTCACTGCGCAGGGCAGCGGACTCAGAGGTGTTACCCGTGATGGTGTGATACTCGAACTGATCGAGGGGCAGCCGGCCCGCGTGACTGGCGTAGAGCAACTGTTCTTCGATGAGTTCAACACCGCCTCGCTACGTAAGCAGAAACTGGCAAAGTTACTGGCCAGGCTAGCGCATGCGACCTTTCTGACGACAGGGCAGGTGGGGGATATCTGTAGTTGGTATGACACGCAGATCAGGCGCAGGTTTTTTACCACCCTGAGTGAGTTTGTTCCCCGAGCTGAGTATCTTGGGCTACAAAAAGGGGCCAATCCGCTGCTGCACAATCAGCACCCGGGCTTATTGTTCAGTAACAGGAGCAATGACTGGTGGGGACACACGCACGATTACTGGGCCAAGGTGACTGCCGCCCTGCGAGACGGCGAAGTGTTGACTATCGAGGGGCGTGGCAAAATCGTTGACCTGCTGCCGTTGATTCCGGATGGGGTTACCACCCTGGTGTTGGGGTATGCGCAAGGGCTGCTGGAGTGCCATGTTTCACCTGAGGCCTGGATGCGTCTGGACTGCCTGATTGTCGACTTGGCTCAATTGAAGTCGGGGATTCATCAACTCTCGCTGGGAATTGCGATCACGGACCATTGGTTGATCACGATGGTGGATGGGCATCTGCTGTTGATCGATTCCAGTGACGGGCGTTGCCTGCTGTTTCACGGCGCCGAAGCGCTCGATGCGGCGTCAAGGCATGGACTGGAACTGGCCATGGAGTTTTCTGGCGAGCGTGTCTCGCTGTCACCGGCAGAGCTGATGGTGGGGCTTGAGCCGGGCGTCAATGCGCCGCTGTTGGACCGCCTGGATAAAGCCAACGAGGTGTAGCGTCGGTTGAGTTGTCAGGCAAGGCAGCAGGGCCATCCCGCTGCCTTTTTTGTCCGGGCCTCAGGGCACCAGATAACCCTTGACCCCGGTAAAGATGATCTGCGCTGCCAGCGCACAGACAAATAGCCCCATCAGGCGGCTGACGATCTGCAAACCCTGGTCACCGAGTATCCGCTCGATGCGATTGGAAAGGTACAGCACCACGCCCACCGTGAAGCTGGCCAGGGCAATACTCATGATCGCGGTGAGTTTATCGTCCCAGTGCGGTTGGCCGACGCCCATCACCAGCAAGGCACCGATGGTGCCGGGGCCGACGGTCAGCGGGATGGTCAGCGGGACGATGGTCACATCCTGCTGCACGTTGTCGGTCTGCACCGCGGATTTGCCTTGGGCCATGCCCAATGCCGAGATGAACAGCACGCTGCCGGCGCCGATGCGAAAGGCGTCTACGGTGATGCCGAACACGTTGAAAATCACCCGGCCGAACAGGTACAGCAAGATGCTGGAGATCAGGGTCGCGAGGGCGACTTTCCAGGCCAGGCGCCGACGCTCCTTGTTGGAATAGCCGCGGGTCAGGCTGATGAAGCACGACAGCACGAAGAACGGGCTATAGAGCACCAACATTTTCAGGTAAACGCTGAATAGCACGTGGAGCATGGTTTTGGCTCGCGGCGGGAGAGTGTTGGAGGGGAGTCTATCAGTCGGTTTATGGGTTGTGGGAGTTGGTCGGGAGATCAGTGGTTATTTTGTTGGCGCGTAATGAGTGGTTTTGTATAGGTTATTCAAGGGTTGGGTGGCTGTTGTTATTGAGAAGTTACAGGTTGCTGTTTGTGGTTCTGCTTGTTCCTGATTATTGTCGTTCTTACGGCTTCATGAAGAGGCTGGATTAATAATCAAGGAGATGGTTATGAGTAGTGATGGTATATATGGTATGACCCCTGCCGGCTGTGTCGAGCGTATTAGACGTTATGAGCTGGCAGACTCATCCACTCTGCGCGCTCGTGGTTTTACTTCGCCGGAAGTTGAGGCGCCGGAAAAAGGTGCCATTGTCGGGGAAGGTATTTTGTCTTTTACCGGCAATCTCTCCGAGCAAAATAGAGACGATGTCATGCACGCGTTTCTCTTTGCAACACTGGTGGCGAACAAAGCATTTCCCCGCGAGGAACAAGGTAAGGAATGGTACTACAAGTTTGTCGAGGCCATGATGGATGCCGGTTGGATGTTCACCCAGAAGTTTTACAACGACATCAATGTTGGTGGTAACTCGGTCCGTATGGATCAATTGGTCCTGGAGATCCTCGGGGGTGTGGTGGCCGGGACTACCTTGCCGGGCTCCACCTCTGCACTGATGCTGAAAGTGGCAGGTTCTGCCATCAGCGCACTGAAAAAGCGGGAAACTGCGCTGACCTTGTATGAGCGCAATGTGCTCGAACATGGCGTAGGTGGGACCGCGGCCGGAACCTGTACGGAAATCAATGGTGAAGTGACCCTGGCCTTGGGGACTGTGCGGTTTATTCGCAAGAACACTTCGGCCCAGGTTCTGTTTGCCGATTGGGATACTCGCGATGTGAAGCTGTATCGCGGTGAGTCGGTGTTCAGGAAAGTGTCATCTATTGTCGAGCAGACCCGCGATGAAATTCTTCGAAAGTTAGGTGGTAACGCAAAAACCAAGATCGCCAATTACGAGATTTAATGGAATGCATTTGAAAGGGGAGCCACTCAGTGGCTGCCCTTTTTAAGTTTGAGGGTTCGCTATGGAACAGCATTACATGGTGTATACGGTAGGAGGCGCGGTTATGGCTTTGCCCGGAGCCAATGGCCTGGCTACTTGTTCTGATGTCGTCAAATCGAGCCTGCTGGCCCAACTGGTGGCTAATAAAAAAGTGCAGATGAAGGCGCCTGTCGATTGGTACGACGCCTATCTGCAGGTGGTCGATGATTGTTGGATACGCACACTAAAGACGCAGCAGCATTTTTCCCTGGGATCCCAGAAGCGCAGTTCCCCCTTGGAGTGGGCAGTCGGGACGATGACCCCTTGCAAAGATCGTTCGGGGCAGGCTTTTTGTACTTTTTTGCCCCATCTAGCGCGCTTGAACAGGTCCGTGACGGCCATTGGCGGGTTGTCTGAAAACGCCACTTCGGCCCTACAGGAAGTGCGTTTGCTGGCGATCCTGGCGCTGACGCCAACCTCAATCATCAGCCTGTATATCGGCTTCCAGACTCGCCAGGTGCTGAGCGCCAATCCCTGGTCGCAGGTGTTCCGCGGCGAAGATGTAGTGGGGGCTGTCTGCGTTCGCCAGGCGCGGGCCAATCTTTCTGAGGTCCTTTATGCGCAGGCCCGAGAGGCGGTTGACCTGAAGCTCGGCGATAAACTGAGCGACAACCTGGCGAAGCTGGGTGAAATCACCGATGGCGTCTATCAGCCATGTGCGCGGGAGGGCCGGTCATGATCGATACCACTGCACAGGCCGCCGTGGTGGGTGGCAGCCTGATCGCCTTTGCTGGCGATCTGCCGAAGTCCCATCGGGAAGATATTTACTTGAGTACCCTGTACGCGCAAAGGGCGACCCGTGCGGCCGTTGCCGACGGCCTGGCGGGCGACTGGTTTGAGTATTACCGCAATACGCTCAAGTTCATCGGCTGGGATGTGCCATCGCCGGCGGGCCTGCCGGTCATGTCCGCCGACACGATGGGCGGCCAGGCCGTGCAGCAGATAGCCAGGCGCCTCGGCGATTCTTTTGCCAGCCCCATCCGTCGGGCAATGGCAGCCCTGGAGCAGAACCTGGCGGCGCTCGAGTTGTTTGAGTCCAGCAGCCTGACCCAGGAGGTGGGGGTGTTCCAGACGATCCCCTGCGTTGCCAATGGCCCCAACAAAGTCGAACTGGGTCTCTACCACCGTGAGTTCCGACTGTATCGAGGCGCCCCGCAGTTTCTCTTCGCGCCAGAACAGGTGCAAGAGAGCAGGGAGCAGATGGCGTTACTGACCTTCAACACGCTTTACTACGCGCAGTTTCGCGAGAAAGTGAAAAAAGCCGTACTGGCCCAATCACTGCGCGCCATTCGCGCACTGGAGATTTGAGCGGGACACCGTGGGTGGCTGATCAGACGGTTGATGCGCTGCGATTGTGTTGATCGCGCTGGGCCACCCAGTACTCCACCAGTTCACGCAGTTGCGACAACTCCACCGGCTTGGCCATGTGCCCGTCCATGCCGGACTGGCGCGCGCGGTCCTTGTGTTCGGCGAGGATGTGCGCGGTCAGTGCGACCACTGGGGTACGGGTGCGCTGGTTGCCGACTTCCCAGGCGCGCAATTGCTGCGTGGCGGAAAAACCGTCGAGGATCGGCATTTCGCAATCCATCAATACCAGGTCATACCGTTGGGCCTTCATCGCCTTCAAGGCTTCTTCGCCGTTGCTGGCAGTGTCCGGTTGCAGGTTGAGTTTGCCCAGCATGCCGCGAATCACTTTGGTCGAGATGCTGTTGTCTTCGGCCACCAGGATGCGGAAGTCGCTGGGCACATTGACCTCGGCCGGCGGGTGGCCGGGCAGGGGCGGGGAGACGGTCTGGCCTTTGTTGCGCTGGGTCAACTCGTCGGCCAGGGTGGTCTTGAGTGTGTAGCCGGCCACGGGCTTGGCCAGGATGCGCTTGATCCCGGCGTTGCGCGCGATGATCTTGCTCGGGGCATTGCTGATGCCGGTGAGCATGATCAGCAGGATGTCGTGATTCAGGCTTGGGTCTTCCTTGATCTTGGCGGCCAGTTGCATGCCGGTCATGCCGGGCATGTTCTGGTCCAGCAGGACCACGTCGAAGTAATCGCGCAGGTGCGCCTTGGTGCGCAGCAGGGCCAGGGCTTCCTTGCCGGAAGGCACGGCACTGACGTTCAGGCCCCAAGCGGTGCAATGCTGCACCAGGACCTTGCGGCAGGTATCGTTGTCGTCCACCACCAATACCCGTGCGCCTTGCAGCGGGCTGTCGAGGTCGGACGTCGGGTGTTCGAGACGGTCCGGGTCCAGGGGCAAGGTCAGCCACAGCGTACTGCCCTGATTGCTGCCGCACTTGATGCCAAACTCGCCGTGCATCAGCAGGATCAACTGGCGGGCGATCACCAGGCCCAGGTTGCCACCCAGGCGTGTGGCGGAGAGGAAGTTCTTGCTGTGCAGTTCAGCGTGCATCAAGGCTTCGCGTTCTTCGGCCTCCATGGGCTCCCCGCTGTCTTGCACGGCGATGCGCAGGCGCGGTTTACTGCTGCGCTCATCGAGGGCGACAACGATCAGAATCTCGCCTTCCGCGGTCTTTTTCAGCGCGTTTTCCAGCAGGCTCAGCAGGGTTTGGCGCAGGCGCGTCGGGTCGCCGCTGATCACGCGTGGCACCTGGGGCTGGATGAAGCTGATGAGCTCGACGTTTTGCTGTTCGGCCTTGGCGCGGAAGATGCTCAGGCAGTCGTCGACCAGGGCATTGAGGTCGAACTGCACGTCATCCAGTTCGATTTGCCCAGACTCCAGCTTGGAGATGTCGAGGATCTCGTTGATCAACGTCAGCAGTTCGTTGCCAGCGCTGTGGATGGTTTGCACGTAGTCGCGTTGCTTGACCGACAGCGGCGTGCCCAATAGCAGCTCGGTCATGCCCAGCACGCCATTCATGGGGGTGCGGATTTCATGGCTGATCTTCGCCAGGAACTCGGCCTTGGCGTTGATTTCGGCATTGCTGGCGGCCAGGTCGCGGCTGATGCTGAAGCGGTTCTCGATAATGCTGCGCTGGCGTTCGCTCAGCGAAATACCCATCAACAGGCCGCTCAGGCAGATGAAGGCGAGCAAGGCGGTGATCAGGCTTTGCGGGGCGACCACGGTCAGGCCCAGCAGCGCTGGCAGGATGATCAGCGTGCCGAGGTTGAACACCACCATCGCCATCACGAAGAAGCGTGCCGGTCGGTAGCCCTGCTGCCAGTGGTACGCGCTGACAAAGAGCATGCTCAAGCCGGCCAGTGCGACCAGTGCATAAGTCATCAGGTTCAGCGGCAAGTTCTCGACGAACAGCAACAACAGGCTGCACAGGACAATGAACAGGATATCGGCCATCAGCAGCTTGTTCAGCGGGTGCGGGCCCAGCGGGGTGAAGAATCGATAGGTGAACATCAGCCCGCACGGCGCCGTCAGTAGCAGGGCCAGGTAGGCGTCGGGGGCTTGCAAGGCATTCCAGTCGGGGAGCCACGGGCCGGCCAGGTTCAACAGCAACAGCATGCCCAGCATCAGCAGGCCTTCACATGCCGCGAGCCACAGGCAGGTTTGCGAGTGGGTGTAGGCGTAGCGCGTGAGGTTGTGCAGGATCAGCATCGCGATGCAGCCGAACAACAGGCCGTAGATCAGCGTCTGGGTCTGATTGGCGGCGGTCATGACGGCCGATTGCAGGGTGATGTAGGGCCGCAACTGGTGTTCTGATACCAGGCGTAGATACACGTCGAGGGGGCGCTGGACCTGCGGCAGTGGCACCATGAAGTCGGTGCTGGGCAGCGGACGGGTGGTCAGCGCATGGTCGTTGCCACTGTGGGTCTGCTCGATCAGCGTGTCGCCGTCCAGCACATAGAGGTCCAGGTGCAACAGATCGGGGGCGAAGATGCGCAGCAGTTGTTCGTGGGTGCCGGGATTGAGCCGAAAGCGTAGCCACAGCGCGCCGTCGGGATCGGCGGCGGTGATCTGGTCCAGTTCAATCGGGCTGAATTGATTGGTGTAGCGGGCCGAGCGGATGTCGGTCAGTTGCAGGCTGCCCTGTTCGTCGAGCAATACCGCCCAGCCACTGCCATGCGAGGCCTGGGCCGGGAGCATGCAGAGCAGGGACAGCAAAGTGACGGTCAAGCCTATGGCAATCCTGAGCCAGCGCACGGCGGAATCCCTTCTTAGATTGATGCCAGATGATAATCTATGCGCGGGCCAGGAGCAGGACGGCAAGGACCGACGGCCCTTGCCTGGCCAAACGGCTGGCTTATTCCTGATTTTCGCCGCGCTCGCGGGCAATGGCGCGGTAGCCAATGTCCTTGCGATAGAAGCAGCCTGGCCAATCGATCTTGGCGGCCAGTTGGTAGGCTTGCTGCTGGGCGGCATCGACGCTCGCGCCCATCGCTGTGGCGCAGAGCACCCGGCCACCGGCGGTCACGACGTTACCGTCCTTGAGCGCAGTACCGGCGTGGAAGACTTTGCCTTCCAGCGCGGCGGCGGCATCCAGGCCCTGGATGGCGTCACCCTTGGCATAGTCAGCCGGGTAGCCACCTGCAGCCAGGACGATGCCGACGCTTGGGCGTGGGTCCCACTGGGCTTCGACCTTGTCCAGCGCCTGGGCCAGCGCCGCTTCGACCAGCAGGACCAGGCTCGACTGCAGGCGCAGCATCACCGGTTGGGTCTCCGGGTCACCGAAACGGCAGTTGAACTCGATGACTTTCGGATTACCGGCCTTGTCGATCATCAGGCCGGCATACAGGAAACCGGTGTAGACGTTGCCTTCGGCCGCCATGCCCTTCACGGTTGGCCAGATGACCAGGTCCATGACCCGCTGATGCACTTCGCTGGTGACCACTGGGGCCGGAGAGTAGGCACCCATGCCGCCGGTGTTCGGGCCGGTGTCGCCATCGCCCACACGTTTGTGGTCCTGGCTGGTGGCCATCGGCAGGACGTTCTTGCCGTCGACCATGACGATGAAGCTGGCTTCTTCGCCGTCGAGGAACTCTTCGATCACCACGCGCGAACCGGCGTCACCGAAGGCATTGCCGGCGAGCATGTCGCGCACTGCGTCTTCGGCTTCCTGCAGGGTCATGGCGACGATCACGCCTTTGCCAGCGGCCAGGCCATCGGCCTTGATCACGATTGGCGCACCTTTTTCACGCAGGTAAGCCAGGGCCGGCTCGATCTCGGTGAAGTTCTGGTAGTCGGCGGTCGGGATCTTGTGACGCGCCAGGAAGTCCTTGGTGAACGCCTTGGAGCCTTCCAACTGGGCTGCGCCAGCGGTTGGGCCGAAGCAATCCAGGCCACGGGAGCGGAACAGGTCGACCACGCCCGCCACCAGCGGGACTTCCGGACCGACGATGGTCAGGGCGACGTTCTGCTCGGCAAAGTCTGCCAGTTGCTCAAGGGCCAGGACGTCGATCGCAACGTTTTCGCACTTGGCTTCAATGGCAGTACCGGCATTGCCGGGTGCCACGAAAACCTTCTGTACGCGCGGATCCTGAGCCACTTTCCAGGCCAGGGCGTGTTCACGGCCACCGCTGCCAATGATCAAAACATTCATTTCAAAAACCTCGGATGACGCTAATTCTGGGAAACGCGCTGCTTTTTTGTAGGAGCGAGCGTGCTCGCGAAGGTGTTTAACGATGACGTTGGCTGTCTGAAACAACGCGGTGTCTAATCGTTTCTCGCGAGCACGCTCGCTCCTACAGTGAAAAAGCAGTGCTATTTAGTGACGGAAATGGCGCATGCCGGTGAAGACCATTGCGATGCCGGCTTCATCAGCCGCGGCAATCACTTCCGCATCACGCATCGAGCCACCTGGCTGGATCACCGCGGTCACGCCGGCCTTGGCCGCATTGTCCAGGCCGTCGCGGAACGGGAAGAACGCGTCGGAAGCCATCACCGAGCCGACTACCTGCAAACCGGCGTGTTCAGCCTTGATCGCCGCAATACGGGCCGAGTTGACGCGGCTCATCTGGCCAGCGCCGACCCCGATGGTCTGGCGGTTCTTGGCGTAGACGATGGCATTGGACTTGACGTACTTGGCCACTTTCCAGGCGAAGATCAGGTCGTTGATCTCCTGCTCGGTCGGTGCGCGCTGGGTCACGACTTTCAAGTCGTCGGCGCCGATCATGCCGATGTCGCGGCTCTGCACCAGCAGGCCACCGTTGACACGCTTGTAGTCCCAGGCAGCGGCACGGTCAGCCGACCACTCGCCGCAGGCCAGCAGGCGTACGTTGGCTTTGGCGGCGACAATGGCGCGGGCTTCTTCGCTGACGCTTGGGGCAATGATCACTTCGACGAACTGACGCTCGACGATCGCCTTGGCAGTCTCGGCATCCAGTTCGCGGTTGAAGGCGATGATGCCGCCGAAGGCCGATTCGGTGTCGGTGGCATAGGCCAGTTCGTACGCCTGGCGAATACCGCCTTCGGCATCCGGGCTGACCGCTACACCGCACGGGTTGGCGTGCTTGACGATCACGCAGGCCGGCTTGACGAAGCTCTTCACGCATTCCAGCGCGGCGTCGGTGTCGGCCACGTTGTTGTACGACAGTTCCTTGCCTTGCAGTTGGGTCGCGGTGGCGATCCCGACTTCGGCCGGCTTGGCTTCTACGTAGAACGCCGCGCTCTGGTGCGGGTTCTCGCCGTAGCGCATTTCCTGGGCCTTGACGAACTGGCTGTTGAACGTGCGCGGGAATTCGCTGCGACCTTCTGTGCTGAGGGTGTCAGCCGCCTGGTTCACGGTGCCCATGTAGTTGGCGATCATGCCGTCGTAGGCGGCGGTGTGTTCAAACGCCTTGAGCATCAGGTCGAAACGCTGGGCGTAGGTCAGGCCACCGGCCTTGAGGTTTTCCAGGACGCTGGCGTAATCGCTGGCATTGACCACGATCGCGACGTCTTTGTGGTTTTTGGCTGCCGAACGGACCATGGTCGGCCCGCCAATGTCGATGTTCTCGATGGCGGTCGGCAGGTCGCAGCCAGGCTTGTTGATGGTGGCTTGGAACGGGTACAGGTTGACCGCCACCAGGTCGATCGGCTTGATGCCGTGCTCGTTCATGATCGCGTCGTCGATACCGCGACGACCGAGGATCCCGCCGTGGATTTTCGGGTGCAGGGTCTTGACCCGGCCGTCCATCATTTCGGCAAAGCCGGTGTAATCCGCGACTTCCACAGCGGCTACGCCATTGTCCTGCAGCAGCTTGAACGTTCCGCCGGTGGAGAGGATCTCAACGCCAAGGGCTTCGAGCTCCTTGGCGAATTCGAGGATCCCGGTCTTGTCGGAAACGCTGATCAAGGCGCGGCGAATCGGCAGGCGGGTAGTCTGGTCGGTCATCTCAATTTCCATCAAAAGCAAAGGAAGTCAGCAAAAAAGGCGACCGGTTTTACGCGGGCGCCTTTCTGGTTTGATTGAATGCTTACAGCAAATCGTACTGCTTGAGTTTCTTGCGCAGGGTGCCGCGGTTCAGTCCCAGCAGCTCACTGGCCTTGGTCTGGTTGCCCTTGACGTAGTTCATCACGCTTTCGAGCAGGGGAGCCTCGACTTCGGAGAGCACCAGGTTGTACACATCCGTGACGGCAGCGCCCTCAAGGTGGGCGAAATAATTGTGCAGCGCCTTCTCGACACTCCCGCGAAGGGTCTGGCCTTCTTCGCTCGGCGTATTGAGGTGCTGTTTCAAATTCACGTTGTCGCTCACGGGTGTTGTTCCACTCACTAAAGTCTCGGTCATCATCGTCATGCGGCCACCCCTTCTCCGTCCCCTGTCAGGCTCTTATAACGCTCGGCAAAAAACTCCCGGACGTTGGCGCATTGTGTTTCCGTTCCATCCAAACGATTGAAGTGGGCGCGAAATTCCCTGGCGCCCGGCAAGGTTGCGAGATACCAGCCGACATGCTTGCGCGCTATGCGTACGCCCATGACGTCTCCATAAAACGCATGGAGTGCGGCCAGATGCTCAAGCAGAATACGTTCCACTTCGCTCAACTGCGCAGCGGGCAGTTTTTCGCCGGTACGCAGGAAATGCTCGATCTCACGAAAAATCCATGGCTGCCCCTGGGCGGCCCGGCCTATCAGCAGGCCATCGGCACCGGTTACGTCAAGCACGTGCCGGGCCTTCTCGGGCGAGTCAATGTCGCCATTGGCAAACACCGGAATCGACACCGCCCGCTTGATCGCGGCAATGGTGTCGTACTCGGCATCCCCGGTGTACAGGTCGGCACGGGTGCGGCCATGCACCGCCAGTGCGGTGATCCCGGCCTGCTCGGCGATCTTCGCCACGGTCAGGCCGTTCTTGTTGTCGCGATCCCAGCCGGTGCGGATCTTCAAGGTGACCGGCACATCAACCGCAGCCACCACGGCCTGCAGGATCTCGGTCACCAGTGCTTCATCTTTCAACAGGGCGGAGCCGGCGGCCTTGTTGCAGACCTTCTTCGCCGGGCAGCCCATGTTGATATCAATAATCTGTGCGCCCAGCTCGACGTTGGCCCGGGCCGCCTCTGCCAGCATTTGCGCATCACCACCGGCGATCTGTACCGAGCGGGGCTCGGGATCACCTTCGTGGACCATGCGCAGGCGCGACTTGCGGGTGTTCCACAAGCTCATGTCGCTGGTCACCATTTCCGAGACCACTAACCCTGCACCCAGTCGCTTGCACAGCTGACGAAAGGGCTGGTCGGTGACACCCGCCATCGGGGCGAGAATCAAGCCGTTGGGCAATGTATATGGGCCGATGCGTACCGCCGACATAGGACTTCCCTGTTGTGGGGTCGGATCATGAGAGTTCGAAAAAGGGTTGGCATGATACCCGCTCTCGATGACTGGTTAAAGGCTGAATTGGATAAAATCTGAACAGTTACTTTGTTATTGCCAGTAGTTTGGTGCGCCTCGCCAGCCGTCAGAAAGCCACCGTCAAAGGCAGGTCACTGATCGATTCACTCGGGCGAGTGAAAGCTGAGGCTGTAATTCACGGCCTTGGAGCCGGGGTCGAGGATATCCAGGGCAATGTGGATCGGCGTTTGCGGTGGCATCTCCGCCAGGCCGGCAAGGTCGCCATTGAGGTACTCCCCCGGTTTGAAGCGCCGGCTGGCGATCAAGTGGCCGTTGAGGTCGGCAAACCGTAACTCCAGCAGCGGGAACGGCTGGGAGAACGGCGCACGGTTATAGATGATGGCGTCCACCACCAGTGCGCCGCTGAAGTCCGGGTGGCTGCGCACCACCAGGTTGCTGCTCCTGATTTTGGCGATGTCGACCTTGGACGGCACATTGCAGCCAAGCTGCGGGCACAACTGCTGGAACCAGGGGCGGTACTGATCCTGGCGGGCCAGTTCGTCGAAGTGATAGGCGATGTACTGGCCAGCCAGCGCGCCGCCCGCCAGCAGCACCATCAAGCCCCAGAACAGGCGGCGGCCCCAGGGTGAGCGGCGCTTTTGCCAGTCCAGTTGCAGCGGGTCGTCGACCAGGTCCTGCAGCACTTCATCATGCCGGGCGGACTCGTTGCGCGAGCGTTTCTTGCGCGGCGGTTCGATGGCCTGAGGCTGATCGTCCAGTTCGTCGTCATCGGTGGCGGACAGCCGTTCGTGGCGCAGGTCCTGACGGGCCTCCTCGTCTTCGTCCACCGGCTCCAGGCGCAGTTGCGGCGCCTCGGGCTCGTCGTCGTCAAGATCGACCAATGACAGCGAGGGTTCGGTGCGCGAGGAAGTGTGGGAGGCGTCGAGATCGTCGATCAAGTCGCTGTCGGTCGCCGGGGTGTTGTCGTCGGTCAGGGCACGCTCGGCGGCGGACTCGCTGAACAGGCTGTCGGACCAGGGTTCTTCGCTTTCGCCGCTGTCGCGCCGAGCACTGAGCGCCTCTTCCCGGGGCTTGCGCTCCTGGCCGAACTCTTTGGTCGGCTGGATTTCCCGCTGCTCCAACCGGGCCAGCGCTTCGTCGAGGTCGAGATGGTCCAGGTCAAGTTCAGCGGCGGTCCACTGCTTCTGGCTGATGGCCCGTTGCTCAGGGGCAGGTATGGCCGGTGGTGGCGGGGTGAGCGGGGCGGCTTGCTGACCCTGGCGTTGCTCGAGCAACTGGCGGGCCGCGTTGAACACTTGCAGGCAGGAGCCGCAGCGAACCACCCCGCGAGCCACGCTCAATTGAGCATGGCTGACGCGAAAACGGGTCTGACAGTGCGGGCATTGAGTGACGAAGCTGTCGGTCATGCGGCCATCCGGAGTCTGCAAGCGCTCATTCTAGCGCCGACGGCCGGTAATACGCACCCAGCCGTCGCGATTGGCGATCGGGTCGAGATCGAAGTCCTGGGCATAAGCGGCAGCCACCTCATCACCTTGTTCGGCCAGGATCCCCGACAGTGCCAGGCGCCCGCCGGATTTGACCAGGCTGGACAGTTGCGGTGCCAGCGAAACCAGGGGGCCTGCGAGAATGTTGGCGACCAGCACGTCGGCCTGCACCTGTGGCAGGTCTTGTGGCAGGTACAGTGGAAACAGCTCATTGGCAATGTTGTTGCGCCCGGCGTTGTCGCGCGATGCTTCCAGCGCTTGTACGTCGATATCGGTGCCGACGGCGTGTTTCGCGCCGAGCAGCAGGGCGGCAATGGCCAGGATCCCCGAGCCGCAGCCGAAGTCCAGCACGTTGCAACCTTGCAGGTCCTGGCCGTCGAGCCACTCCAGGCACAGCGCGGTGGTCGGGTGAGTGCCGGTGCCGAACGCCAGGCCCGGATCCAGCAACAGGTTGACCGCATCGGGCTCGGGTGCGGCGTGCCAGCTTGGCACGATCCACAGACGCTGGCCGAAACGCATTGGCTGGAAGCCGTCCATCCAGCTGCGCTCCCAGTCCTGGTCTTCGATCACTTCGCTGTGATGCTCGGGCAGCGGGCCGCCGGTCAACAGCTCAAGGTGGGCCAGTACCGGGCCAGGCTCGGTGCCACCTTCGAACAGGGCCAGCAGGTGCGTGTGCGACCACAGTGGGGTGGTGTTCAGTTCCGGCTCGAAGATCGGCTGATCCTCGGCGTCCATGAAGGTCACCGAAACGGCGCCCACTTCAAGGAAAGCGTCTTCGTAGGTTTCGGCTTGTTCTGGGCTGATGGCGAGACGGACTTGCAGCCAAGGCATGGCGGGCACCTTTGAAAAATATTGATTGCAGCCTAGCGGTCTGCGAGAAGCGCGCAAGTTTACGCGAGCGCGGAGGTTTTGTGGGAGTGGCTTGCCCTGTACATCGACACATACCCCTGTGGGAATATGCGAAACCTTCAGATGCAACAAAGCCGCCCGAAGGCGGCTTTGTCAGGTGCAGGCAAACACTCAGTGCTTGTCGCCCGCCAGCTTGTGCTCGAGGTAGTGAATGTTCACGCCCCCTTTGCAGAAGCCTTCGTCGCGGACCAGGTCGCGGTGCAGCGGGATGTTGGTCTTGATCCCGTCAACCACGATTTCTTCCAGCGCATTGCGCATGCGCGCCATGGCTTCGTCACGGGTTGCCCCGTAAGTGATCAGCTTGCCAATCAGCGAGTCGTAGTTCGGCGGAACGGCATAACCACTGTACAGGTGCGAATCGACGCGAACGCCGTTGCCGCCTGGCGCGTGGAAATGCTTGACCGTGCCCGGGCTCGGCATGAAGGTTTTCGGGTCTTCGGCGTTGATCCGGCACTCCAGCGCGTGACCGCGGATGACCACGTCATCCTGGGTGAACGACAGCTTGTTGCCAGCGGCGATGCTCAGCATCTCCTTGACGATGTCGATGCCGGTGACCATTTCCGAAACCGGGTGCTCAACCTGGACGCGGGTGTTCATTTCGATGAAATAGAACGCGCCATTCTCGTACAGGAACTCGAAGGTGCCGGCGCCACGGTAGCCGATGTCGATGCACGCCTTGACGCAGCGGGCGAAGACTTCCTGGCGAGCCTTCTCGTCGATGCCCGGTGCCGGCGCTTCTTCGAGAACTTTCTGGTGGCGACGTTGCAGCGAGCAATCGCGGTCACCCAGGTGGATGGCATGGCCCTGTCCATCAGAAAGCACCTGGACTTCCACGTGACGTGGGTTGGTCAGGAATTTTTCCAGATAGACCATCGAGTTGCCGAACGCTGCGCCCGCTTCGGAGCGAGTCAGCTTGGCCGAGGAGATCAGGTCCTCTTCTTTGTGCACCACGCGCATGCCGCGACCACCGCCGCCGCCAGCGGCCTTGATGATCACCGGGTAGCCCACTTCGCGACCGATGCGCAGAGCGGTTTCTTCGTCTTCGGGCAGTGGGCCGTCGGAGCCTGGAACGGTCGGTACGCCGGCAGCGATCATGGCGTGCTTGGCCGAAACCTTGTCGCCCATCAGGCGGATGGTTTCAGCTTTCGGGCCGATGAAGGCAAAGCCGGAGTTCTCCACCTGTTCGGCGAAGTCGGCGTTTTCCGCGAGGAACCCGTAGCCTGGGTGAATGGCGGTAGCGCCGGTCACTTCGGCGGCGGCGATGATTGCCGGGATGTGCAGGTAAGAGTGCGCGGCCGATGCCGGACCGATGCAAACGGATTCGTCTGCCAGGCCCAGGTGCATCAGCTCCTTGTCGGCCTTGGAGTAAACGGCGACGGTCTTGATACCCATCTCTTTGCAGGCGCGCAGGATCCGCAGGGCAATTTCACCGCGGTTGGCGATCAGGACTTTTTCCAACTTCGCAGTCATCAAAGGCACTCCGCGGTTCAAACGATGGTGAACAGCGGTTGGTCGTACTCAACCGGCTGGCCGTCTTCAACGAGGATGGATTCGATCACACCGCTGGTTTCAGCTTCGATGTGGTTCATCATCTTCATGGCTTCGACGATGCACAGGGTGTCGCCTTTCTTCACGCTTTGGCCTACTTCAACGAAGGACGGCGAAGTCGGCGAAGACTTGCGATAGAAGGTGCCTACCATTGGCGAGCGGGCCACGGTGCCGTTGAGCACGGGTGCGGCCGGAGCGGCAGGTGCAGCGGCGGCGGCGGCAGGCGCTGCAGCTACTGGGGCGGCAGCCGGTGCAGCCATGGGGGCCGGCGCGTAGTACTGCTGGGCCGGAGTCTTGCTGTGGCGGCTGATACGTACGGACTCTTCGCCTTCCTTGATCTCGAGCTCGTCGATGCCGGACTCTTCCAGCAGTTCGATCAGTTTCTTAACTTTACGGATATCCATGAATCATCAACTCCCAAGGGTCGGTCAGGGGCGTTTAACGCTTGTTGTTCAAGCCGTTGCCGGTCTTTCAAGCTGTTCCAGGGCGGCCTCCAGGGCCAGTCGATAACCGCTGGCGCCAAGGCCGCAGATCACTCCCACCGCTACGTCGGAGAAGTAAGAGTGATGGCGGAAAGGTTCGCGTTTGTGCACGTTAGACAAATGCACTTCGATGAATGGGATGCTCACCGCCAGCAGCGCGTCACGTAATGCGACACTTGTATGCGTAAAAGCTGCTGGATTGATCAGGATGAAGTCCACGCCCTCGACACGAGCGGCGTGAATACGGTCGATCAATTCATACTCGGCGTTGCTTTGCAGGTAGAGCAAATGGTGGCCGGCGTTACGCGCCCGCTGTTCCAGGTCCTGATTGATCTGGGCCAGGGTGACAGCCCCGTAGACGCCCGGCTCGCGGGTGCCGAGCAGGTTCAGGTTGGGTCCGTGCAGCACCAGTAGGGTCGCCATCTGCTGTTCCTTGTTATCTATGCGCAGTTATCAGAACCCGGCGACTATGCCGCAAAGCAATTGTGACTGTCCAGTTCTCTGCAATAGCCAGCACGATTACCGATGATTGCGCGAAGTATATGACCAACTGATTGAATCTGGTCATTCGAGTTGGCAGCACGTTCGGCGAAGTCCTGGCAGCAGGCGAGCCTGCTCGCCAAAGGGGCCGCTCAAACACGAAAGGCCTGCACGGCCGTATGCAGTTGTCCGCCCAGCACCAGCAGGTTTTCGCCCTGGTTACGCCCTTCACCAATGCGCAGCAGATTGTCCCCACCCAGTTGATGAATGCGTTCGCTGTGATCGCGGATTTCGCTGACCGCGCCGCTTTGCTGGGCCGTAACATCGGCGATACGCACGGCGGTGTCGGCGATGGTCTGGATCGCATCGACGATTTTATCCAGCGCGCCGTCAGCGGCCTGCGCCTGGCTGGCGGTGGCCTCGGCGTGCTCGACCTGGGCGCGCATGCCGTCTACCGACAAGCGGGCCGCCTGTTGCAAGCCAGCGATCAAGGTCTGGATTTCGGCCGTGGCGCCGGCGGTGCGTTGGGCCAGGGAGCGAACCTCCTCGGCCACCACTGCAAATCCCCGGCCCATTTCCCCTGCGCGCGCGGCTTCGATGGCGGCGTTCAGGGCCAGCAGGTTGGTCTGGTCGGCAATCGAGCGAATCACCGTCAGCACCCCGCCGATGGTCGCTGACTCCTCGGCCAGGTGCTCGATCATCTGGGCATTGCCCTGGACTTCGTCGACCAGCGCGTGCAGTCCGGTCAGGCTCATGCCGATCACCTGTTGCCCATGGGCCACCGCCAGGCCCGCGTGCCGACTGGCGTCAGCCGCCTGACTGGCATCGCCGGCCACTTGCACGATGGTGGCTTCCAGCTCGCCCAGGGAGTCGCGGATTAGTGCGGTGTCACCGGCCTGATGCTCGGCACCGCTGTGCAGTTCGTTGCTCAACTCGGCCAGCACGCGGCTGCTGCCAGCCACCTGCTCGGCGTTGCGCCGGATGGTCCCCACCAGGTCCACCAGGTAGGCGCGCAGGCGATTGAGCGATGCCTCAATGTCGTGCAGTTCACGGTTGGTCGCCCCCAATTGAATGTCGGCGCTGAAATCCCCTTCGGCCCAGGTCGACAAGGCTGGTGCCAGGTTGCTCAGCACCCGCGCCAGGCGTCGTTGCAGGGGGTCGATCAGCAGGGCGATCAGCAGAATCAGGCCGATCATCGCGCCCTGGATCAACCGGACTTCGCCTTGGATCTGTCCATGCTGGGCGCGGACCACGGGCTCCAGGCCAGCGATGGCCTGCTGCACGGCGTCGATTTTCAGGTGGGTGGCGGCGCTCAGCTCGCTGCGTTGGCGGATTTGTTCGCGAGTCCGGGCCAGTTCTGCCGGGTAGCGGGCGAGCAGGCTGGCCAGCTCGCGCTTGTAGCCGGTGCCGGCATCTTCGGCGACGGTTTGCTCGCTGCCTTGCAGGCCCATCATCGAGGCGAAGTCGTCGCTGTTCGACGCCTGGCTGCTCGCCACGCCGAGTAAGGGCAAGGCCTCGATCAATTCGGCCTGGGTGCGGATGTTGTTCACTTCGCGCTCGACATCGGCCGCCAGCTCACTGCGGCCACTGCTCACCAGTTTGTCCCGGGCCAGGGACAACTTGCTCAGGTGTTGGGCCGCGCCCAGCAACACCGGCAAGTATGCGGCAGATTGCGGGCCGGGGCTGGCAGTGGCGTACTGGCCGAGTTGCTCGAGACTGGCCCCCAGTTCGCGCTCCGCTTGCAGCAGCAGGGCCTGGGGATCGCCCGCCAGCTTGCCCGCCGCCAGCAGCTCGGTGTTGCTGAATGCCTCGAGGCTGGCCAGGCTTGGGCGCAGGTTTTGCGCCAGCTCGGGCGGCATTTCATCCAGGCCTTGTTGCAGCGTGGCAATCGCCTGGGTGGCGCTGCTCAGGCGCAAGGCGTCGCCACTTTGCAGGTAGTCTTCGATCTTGCGTGCCACCTGGTTCTGGAACTGCTGGGAGAGTCCCAGGTAACGCTCCATCAACAGATAGGGGCGTTCCAGGGCTTTTTGCGACCACCACAGAGTGGCGCCGAGTGCGAGGCACACCGCCACTAACAGCAGGGTATTCAGATTGGTCAGCCACTTCAGGCGCATCAGGTTTCTACCGACGACACAAGGGTAAGCGCCTGAAGTTATTGCGTTTGTATTACAGCGTTATGACCAAATCAGTGGCTTCTGTGGAGAAAGTGGCACTTTGCCTTGATTGCCGCGCGGCCTGGACCCGATTGCGACCTGCTGCCTTGGCGCGATACAGGGCTTCGTCGGCTTGGCTGGCCATCATCAGGCTGTCGCTGTCCTCGCTCAGGTCGACGACGCCGGCGCTGAAGGTGCATGACAGGTCCTGTGGTTGGGCCGGGTAGTGAATCTCGGCAAAGCGTCGACGGATCTGATCGAGTACTTTGTAGGCCGATTCGATATCGGTGTCGGGCATGACGATGGCGAACTCTTCGCCGCCATAACGACCAATGAAGTCGGTTTTGCGCAGGCGCTGCTTGAGAAACAGCGCCAGGCTCTTGATCACCCGGTCGCCCATGGGGTGGCCGTGGCTGTCGTTGACCCGCTTGAAGTGGTCGATGTCGAGCATGGCAAAACTCAAGGGCTTGTTCTCGCGGCGGGCGCGGAAGCTGCAGTCTTCGAGCAGTTGCAGGATATGGGTGTGGTTATACAGGCCGGTCAGGCTGTCGCGGACCATGCGTGCCTTGAGGTTGCGGGCCCGGGCCGCGCGATTGCGCACGGTGGTGATCAGGTGGCGCGGCTTGATCGGCTTGGTCAGGAAGTCATCGCCACCTTCGCTCATGGCGTCGAGTTGCTTGTCCTGGTCGTCTTCGGCCGACAGGTAGATGATCGGCACGCTGACATAACGGTCGTTGTGCCGGATCACTTTGGCCAGTTCGGTGCCGGTGCAGGCCGGCATGTACATGTCGAGAATGATCAGGTCGGGCTGGAAGTCCGCCAGCTCGGCCATGGCCTGGATCGGCTCGATCAAGGTGCGGGTGATGATCCCGGCACTGTTGAGCAGGCGCTCGGTGTGCATGGCCTGGGCGCGGGAGTCGTCGATGATCAGCACTTTATAGGGTTCGTACTGAGCGACGCAGGTCAGCACTTCGATCTTTTCCAGCAGGCTCGAGGCTTCGAGGGTGCCGGTGAGGAACTCCTGGCCACCGGCCCGGACGGCGGCCAGGCGAGTCGGCGTGTCGGTTTCCAGCAGGCTGAAAAACAGCAGCGGCAGCTTGTGCTCCAGGCCTTCCTGCGCTTGGGCTGCCAGTTGCAGGCCCAAGCCCGGCCCCTCGAAATCGACGTCCATGACAATCGCGCTCGGCAGGCGCTCGATCATCGCCGCGCGAAACGCCGCCACGCTGTCCAGGGACTGGGCGCTCAGGCCGAAGAACGCCAACTGCTTGGCCAGGCGTTCGGCACGGTCGTGATCCTGCAGCAGCACGTACACCGGCTTGCGCAAGGGCGGCAGGAGGGTTTGCTCGAGCTGGTCGCCCTGGCGCAGGCCGGTGCGCGACAGACGCTGCATCAATCGGTTGAGGTCGCTGATCAGGTCGCTGCTCAAGCGTCCACGATTGGCTTCGACCGCCTGCAGGGACTGGCTGATGCCGTGGGCCAGTTGGCGATGCTCAGGCTGCTCGAAGCGCTCGGCGAAACGCAGCAGGCGCAGGTTGGCTTCGCTGAGCTCCGCCAGGTCGGCGGTCGACCATTCGCTGCGATGCAGACGCTGCCATATCTCAAGAATCTGACGTGCCTGATGAATTACCCGCTGGGCAAAGTGCTGCTTGAGGCGCTCACGGCTGGGGTCTTCTGGCTCGGTCATATCCTGACTACTAGTGAGGGTGCATGCTGAGGTCGACTGGTGGCTCTATGCTAGCACCACTTTCCGGTTACATGACTGTCCCCGGTCAATATTGTGCAAAGCGACCCTATTCAGTTTATGACCGACTGGTCTCGTAGGCTCGCGGCCCCGCTTCATCTATAGTGCTCGCTCGACCGCCAGACATGCGGCGCCGTGCCAGGGCAGGATTAATCCGCTGCAGGCGAGGCACGATGGAGTAGGGTTGTGGTCGAACCGATGAACTCAAGTGATTGAAAGGATATCGCCATGCTGGACTGGAAGAATCGTGCAGGCAGCGCGCCTGAACGTGCCGCCGAACCCAAGTCGGACACCCGCAGCTATCTGGGTGGCCTGCTGTTCAGCCGTGCGCTGGCTACGCTGATCGGTCTGTATCTGCTAGTGACCATCGGCCTTGGCTGGTACTGGAGCGAGGAGCCTGCGCTGTTCCCGGTCCAGCAGAACGCCCAGATCGCCGCCGAGAAAGACGGCAAGCAGATGGTCGTCGGCTACACCACGGTGGAAACCCTGAAGACGGTGGCCGGTACCTTGCTGGACAAGCCAGGGGGCTACATTTCCAATGACCGGTTTCCGCCGGGCCTGTGGATGGACAACATGCCGAGCTGGGAATACGGGGTGCTGGTGCAGGTCCGCGACCTGACCCGGGCCTTGCGTAAAGACTTTGCCCGCTCGCAGTCGCAGTCGGCTGAAGACGCCGACCTGGCCAAGGCCGAGCCGCGCTTCAACTTCGACAACAAGAGCTGGGTGCTGCCGTCCAGTGAGTCGGAGTACCAGGAAGGCATCAACTCCCTGACCCGCTACCAGGCGCGCCTGTCGGACCCGTCGCAAAAGAACGCGCTGTTCTATGCCCGCGCCGACAACCTGAACAACTGGCTGGGCGATGTCGGAACCCGCCTGGGTTCGCTGTCGCAACGGCTGTCGGCCAGTGTCGGCCGGGTCAAGCTCAACACCTCGCTGAAAACCGAAGTCGTGGTCCCGGGCCAGGTGCCGCAGGTCGACGAGGAGGTGGTGGAAACCCCGTGGATGCAGATCGACAACGTGTTCTATGAGGCACGTGGCCAGGCCTGGGCGCTTTCCCACCTGTTGCGGGCGATCGAAGTCGACTTCGCCGATGTACTGGCCAAGAAGAACGCCACCGTCAGCGTGCGCCAGATCATTCGTGAGCTGGAAGCCTCCCAGGAGCCAGTCTGGAGCCCGATGATCCTCAACGGCAGCGGTTTTGGTCCATTGGCCAACCACTCGCTGGTCATGGCCAACTACATTTCGCGGGCCAACGCAGCGGTCATCGACCTGCGTCAACTGCTCAACCAGGGCTGAGCCATGGTTGATCAAGCCCGGGAGGCCGCGCACCGTGCGGCCTCGGATGCCGAGCAGATCGCCTGGGTCGACGAGCAGGACCACCTGCTCGGCTCGCTGGTGCGCTCAGCGTTGCGTGAACGCGGGCTGATCGGCCGCGGCACCTACATCCTGCTGTTCAACTCCAGCGGTGAGTTGTGCGTGCATCAGCGCACCTTCAGCAAGGCGCTCTATCCCGGGTTCTGGGATGTGGCGGCCGGGGGCATGGTCGGCGCCGGCGAAAGCTACGCCGAGTCGGCGGCCCGGGAACTGGCGGAAGAGCTGGGGGTGAGCGGGGTGGAACTGACCGCCCATGACCACTTTTTCTACGAAGACACCGGCAGCCGCCTGTGGTGTGCGGCGTTTTCCGCGGTCTGGGACGGCCCCTTGGTCCTGCAGCCGGAAGAAGTCCTGCAAGCGCGTTTTATCCCTATTGCCCAGGTCATGCGGGAAATCACCGAAAAGCCTTACTGCCCGGACTCTTTGGCGGCCTTGAAACGCTATCTGCGGGCGCGCGGTGCCGACGTCGCAAAAGATGCATAAATTGGCGCCGATTGGCTCTTAGCAAGTGAGCTTTTTGTCGTTACACTGCGCGACCTTTTAAAACTGGGCCGGTATTGCTTCCTGTAGGAGCGAGCCTGCTCGCGAAAAACGCAAGAACGACACGGGCTGTCTGACGTCCCGCGTCATCGTTGACGTCCATCGCGAGCAAGCTCGCTCCTACAGTGACGTGAATGTCGTACCGTTCCAGTAGCGCTGCCCCTGCCTGAGTGGGGCTTCGCGGTCGATAGCCCGTGCCAACGTGGCTGCGACCAGTCTTTGTCCTCCCAAGAGGATTGCCGGTGGCCAAAAAAGCCGCATCCTTCGCCGCCCTTGGTGGCCTGGTATTTTCCACCGACGCAGGTCGACATTGCCCGGACTGTAGCCAGCCCGTGGCAGCCTGCATCTGCCAACAAACCGTTATCCCGGCCGGAGATGGCATCGCGCGCGTGCGCCGCGAAAGCAAGGGCCGTGGCGGCAAGACGGTGACCACCATCAGCGGCGTGCCGCTGGCCGAAGACGCGCTCAAGGACCTGGCCACGACGTTGAAGAAACGCTGTGGTACCGGCGGTGCGTTGAAGGACGGGGTCATCGAAATCCAGGGCGATCATGTCGAGCTACTCTTGGCAGAGCTGATCAAACACGGTTTTAAAGCAAAGAAATCCGGCGGCTAGCAGCCTCTGTGAAGACCACTCCGACTTGACGCAGGCCTGATCCCGATCAGCGCCGGCGGCGTCTCCATGGTTTTCACAGAGCCTGTTCTGACCGGTTTCTAAACTCAGGGCTGCATTCGAGGTCTATCCCCTCGTTGCAGGCTAATCGTCATTTTCATTCTTTAAGCTGCGCCAGCCCTCAACCCGGGTGGCGCTCTTTGACTTCATTTATAGGGGACTTCGATGTCCGTACGACGCACACGCAAAGACGATGGCAGCCAATGGACAGTTGCGGACAGCCGCAGTGTTTACGGGATTCGCCATTGGGGGGCCGGGTATTTCGCGATCAATGACGCCGGTCGCGTCGAAGTTCGTCCGAACGGTCCGAACAGCTCGCCTATCGACCTGTTCGAGCAAGTCGACCAGTTGCGCAAAAGCGGCCTGTCCTTGCCGTTGCTGGTCCGTTTTCCGGACATCCTGCAAGACCGCGTGCGTCAGCTCACCGGCGCCTTCGATGCGAACATCGAGCGTCTGGAATACCAGAGCAAATACACCGCCCTGTACCCGATCAAGGTCAACCAGCAAGAAGCGGTGATCGAGAACATCATCGCCACCCAGGATGTGTCCATCGGCCTTGAAGCCGGTTCCAAGCCTGAGCTGCTGGCCGTGCTGGCCCTGGCGCCGAAGGGCGGCACCATCGTCTGCAACGGTTACAAGGACCGCGAGTTCATCCGTCTGGCGCTGATGGGCCAGAAACTTGGCCACAACGTGTTCATCGTGATCGAGAAAGAGTCCGAAGTCGGCCTGGTGATCGAAGAAGCCGCCTCGCTCAAGGTCAAGCCACAGGTCGGCCTGCGGGTGCGCCTGTCGTCCCTGGCTTCGTCCAAGTGGGCGGACACCGGTGGTGAGAAATCCAAGTTCGGCCTGTCGGCGGCGCAACTGCTGTCGGTGGTCGAGCGCTTCCGCGCGGCTGGCCTGGACCAGGGCATCCGCCTGCTGCACTTCCACATGGGTTCGCAGATCGCCAACCTGGCGGACTACCAGCACGGTTTCAAGGAAGCGATCCGCTACTACGGCGAATTGCGCAACCTCGGCCTGCCGGTCGACCACATCGACGTCGGCGGCGGCCTGGGCGTGGACTACGACGGTACGCACTCGCGTAACGCCAGTTCGATCAACTACGACATGGACGATTACGCCGGTGTCGTGGTCGGGATGCTCAAGGAATTCTGCGACGCGCAGAGCCTGCCACACCCGCACATCTTCTCCGAAAGCGGCCGTTCCCTGACCGCCCACCACGCCATGCTGGTGGTGCAGGTGACCGACGTCGAGAAACACAACGACGACGTGCCGCAGATCGAGAACAAGGAAGCGCTGCCGGAAACCGTGCAATGGCTGGTGGACCTGTTGGGGCCGACCGACATCGAGATGGTCACCGAAACCTACTGGCGCGCCACCCACTACATGAGCGACGTAGCGGCACAGTACGCCGATGGCAAGCTGACCCTGGCCGAGAAAGCCCTGGCCGAGCAATGCTACTTCGCCGTCTGCCGGCGCCTGCATAACTCCCTGAAGGCCCGTCAGCGCTCGCACCGCCAGGTGCTGGACGAGCTCAACGACAAACTGGCCGACAAGTACATCTGCAACTTCTCGGTATTCCAGAGCCTGCCGGACACCTGGGCCATCGGCCAGGTCCTGCCGATCCTGCCGTTGCACCGCCTGGACGAAGAGCCGCTGCGCCGCGCCGTGCTGCAAGACCTGACCTGCGACTCCGACGGCAAGATCAAGCAGTACGTCGACGAGCAGAGCATCGAGACCAGCCTGCCGGTGCATGCCCTCAAAGACGGTGAAGACTACCTGCTGGGGATCTTCCTGGTGGGTGCCTACCAGGAAATCCTGGGTGATATGCACAACCTGTTTGGTGACACCGACTCGGTGAACATCTACCAGAATGCCGATGGCAGTGTTTATCACGCCGGTATCGAGACTCACGACACCATCGAAGACATGCTGCGCTACGTGCACTTGTCGCCGGAAGAGCTGATGACCCACTACCGTGACAAAGTCGCCAGCGCACGGATCACGGCGGCCGAGCGTACCCAGTTCCTCGACGCGCTGCGCCTGGGCCTGACCCGTTCTTCGTACCTGTCTTCTTGAGGTAACGAACCGTCGAGACCAGGCTGTCTGAAAATGTTCCGCATCTTGCGGAAAATTCGGATGGCCTGGTAAGGTTATTCCTGTTTTTTGCGGAGATTTTCAATGGTGTAGCACTATCAACGATGGTGCTTCCTCATTTCATGTAGTCCATTTCCCAAGTTGTATTTCGGCACTCTACTCGGCCATGTCTCTCAGCGAGAATCCCCGGCCGCCCCTCCTGTAGAGAAAAGCCGATGTTCGATCCCCTTTACGAGCCGTCATTTCGTCTGGAGATAGCGGGTCAACCCCAGCCCCTGGCCGTGGTCGCGTTAAGCGGCAGCGAAGCCATCAGCCAGCCGTTCGTATTCCAACTCGACCTGCACCTGGATGAACGCCAACAGGACCTGTCCAGCCTGATGTTTCGCGCGGCCTATCTGTGTTTCGGTGGGGCGCTCGGCGGCATTCACGGGCAGGTCCATGACGTGATGCCGCTTCACGATGAGGCGTCGCCGGGGCTCTGGCGTGTGACCCTGGGTCCACGGCTGGCCTGTCTGGCGCGTCGCTTCACTCAGCGCATTTTCAGCGAGTTGTCGGTGCCGCAGATTCTCGTGCAGGTGTTGAGCGAACACGGCATTGGCGAGCAGGCGTGTTTGTTTGAACTGCAGGGTGAATACCCGCCGCTGGAGTTCTGCACCCAATACCACGAATCCGACTTGGCGTTCTTCCAGCGCCTGTGTGCCCAGCACGCGATCAACTATCACTTCCGGCACCACCGGCGCGGCCATTGCCTGGTGTTGAGCGATACCGGCCAGCACGAACCCGTGGCCGACATGCTGTGTTTCGAGGCGGCGGGTGCCGTCGGCATCAGGCGGTTTGCGGTGCATGCGCACGCAGGCGGTCGCTATGCCGAGGCTGAAACCGAACGGTCCACTGCGCGCGTGGGGCGGCATTTATCCTGCTCCGGACACCCGTGTAGCGAAGGTGATGGCCAGTGGCTGATCAGCCGAGTCGAGCACTACGCCCGCCAGCACGATGAGCCGCGCTATCACAACCGACTGCGGGCTATTCCGTGGGGCGTGCCGTACGTGCCGGCCGAATCACCGGCAAGACCGATCATGAGCAACCTGTACCTCGGCTGGGTGCGGAGCGTGGACGGCCAGCACTGCGATTCGCGGCACAGGGTCGCGGTGCAACTGGAATGGCTGTACCAGGGCGAAGGCGGTCGCCCCAGCCATTGCTGGCTACCGGTGTCGTCGCGTTTGTCGGCCCAGGCGATAGACAGCCTCAGGGCGGGTGTCGAGGTGGGTGTCGGTTTTACCGAGGGTGATCCGGACCAACCCTTGATCTGTGGGATTTTCGCCAGGCCGATGTTGCCTGTGGACAGCCTGCCGTCTGCCGGCCCAGCGGTGGCGCAAGACGATTTGCCGCAGTTGCACCTGCAGCTCAGTGCGACGGCATTCATGGGGCCCGAGCCACACCTGCAAGTGTCCGCCGGGCCGGCGCTGGACGTTGGTCCCGGCGCTCAACGACAGTTCAAGGTCGGCCGCAGCGAAGTGAAGATCGCCGGTGAAACCCTATGCCTGTCCAGCCCGAGCATTCACCTCAAGGCCATGGCGCCCCCGGCGCTTGAGGCGTCGAGCGAAACCCTGCAGGAATTGCCCGAACCTGCGGCGCAGGACTTGCTGGCCCTGCTGCGCAGCAGTCAGCCCCTGGTGTTGCTGTGCCTGCTGCCGGGTGGTGGCAGCTTCAGCCACTGCCGCCAGCCCATCTGCGTGTGCCGCACGGCGGCAGGTGATGGCCTGAGTGGTGCGGCATGACCCCGGCCCGCACGGCGCAGTGGTTTTTGCTGGACGTACCCGCCGCACCGGAGGCCGGCAGCAGGCTGCAGCACGGCTTTGCCGGCGCGGTACGGCATGCCTTGTTCGCCAACACCGACTTGCATGGGTTGCGCGAGCAGGGGCCGCAGGTGATCGAGCTGGCGAGCCACGCGAGGCTGGCGGACTGCGTCCATGACCAGCCGGAGGACTGGCCTGGGCTACTGCTGCAGACCTCGGTGTCGGTGGGGCCCTTGCTCGAGCACTTGCGACGCATGCTTACGGTCACCTTCGGCCTGCATCACAAGGGCCTGTTGAGCTACTACAACCCTTGGACCGCCAGCTATTTCTTCGATGCCCGCGATGCCAGCGAGTTAAGTCGCTGGCTCGGACCTATCGACCGGCTGTACTGGTACGGCGGCACCTGGGCTGATCGGGCCATGGGCAGCCTGGGGTGGCAGCAAATGGTCAATCCGCAACTGGCGGTGAGTGACCTGGCGATCGAAGACAACCTCAGCCAGCACCAGCAATACAAGTTGCAGACGTGCTTGTTGGAGCGCCATGCCTGGTCGTGGTGCCGCGCCACCGGGCATGACTATGGGGTGATCTGGTGCTGCCTCGAAGAAGGGTTGGAGCAGGGCTTTACCGAACACGCGGTGCTGGACGGCTGGCTGCGCTTGCGCCTGCAATACCCACTGGCCTCGCTGCGGGTCGCTCTGCCGGGGGGCACCCAGCAGGAGCGCCTGGACAGCCTGCGTCAGCTCTGGCGCAACGGTCCGACGTGAAAGCGGTGTCTGCGCCAGGGCGGTGGTTCAGTGCGCGTGGCCGCTAAACCACCCATCGTGCTTGCGCAGGTGCCAGGCGAATACGCCCAGGGTCAGGCTGCGCAGCAACATGAACAGCAGGAAGGTCAGCCACAGGCCATGGTTGCCCAGGCCTTGCAGGGCCCAGGCAAACGGCAAGACGATGACCACGGTCAACAGCATGCCGTTGCGCATTTCCCGCGCCCGGGTGGCGCCGATGAACAGGCCGTCGAGCAGGTAACTCCAGACGGCAATCAGGGGCAGGGCTGCCAGGTAGGGCAAGTAGCTGAAAGCGGTGTCGCGCACGCTCTGGATGTCAGTCTGCATTTCAATGAACAGGTGCCCGGCGCACAGAAACAGCAGGGCGAAGCCGCTGCTGGCGATCAGCGACCAGCCGCAGGCCACTACCAGCGAGCGGCGCAGGGCCTGGCGATCGCGGGCGCCGATGGCGTGGCCGCACAGCGCCTCCACGGCATGCGCCAGACCATCGAGGGCGTGGGCCGTCAACAGCAGGCCGTTGAGCAGCAGGGCATTGGCCGCCACCGTCGCATCGCCGAGCCGGGCGCCTTGCACCGTGATCATGAAAAACACCGACTGCAGCGCCAGGCTGCGGATGAAAATGTCCCGATTGACCGCCAGTAAAGGCCGCCAGCTCTGCCAGATCGCCAGGGCCGCCCAGGCCATATGCCCGGGATAAGCGCGCAGGGCGCTGCGGGTCATGGCCAGGCCGAGCAGGGCGCCGGTCCATTCGGCGATCACCGATGCCCGGGCCGAGCCGACCACCCCCCACTCCAGGCCGATGACGAACCACAGGTTGAGGGCGATGTTCACCAGGTTGGTGGTCAGCAGAATCGCCAGCGGCGCACGGGCGTTCTGGGTGCCGAGGAACCAGCCGACCAGCGCATAGCTGGCCAGGGCCGCGGGCAAGCCAAACAGCCGGGTGTGGAAAAACTCCCGGGTCAGGTGTTCGAGCTCCGCCGACGGCTGCATGAAGCGCAGCGCCACGCCACTGAGTGGCACGCCCAGGCTGCCCAGCAGCACGGCCAGCCCCAGCGCCAACAACAGGCCCTGCAGCAGGATCTGGCGCAAGGCCGCGCCGTCCCCGCGTCCGGCGGCCTGGGCGGCGAACCCGGTGGAACCCATGCGCAGGAAACCCATGGCCCAGGCCAGGAAGGTGTACAGGCTGGCACCGACGGCCACGGCGCCCAGTTGGTGGGCGTGGGGCAGGTGGCCGATCACGGTACTGTCGACCAGCGCCACCAGCGGCACCGAAAGGTTGGAGAGAATCATCGGCGCGGCGAGCGCCCAGACACGGCGGTGGGTGGGGCGGTCGCGCCAGTCGGTGATCAGGGTGGACATGCAGGCTCCTTGGGAGAGCGGCATTGTAGCGGCAGATCGGCGGGGGCGGTGCTTCGGGATCCGTTGCGGTCGGCTCCCGGCCAGCGAACCAAACCCCCAACCGTTGGTCAATCACTCCAGCCCGGCAAGCGCTTGGGCTATAGTTCAACCCTTCGATACTCCTGCCCACGAGTGCCCCATGCTTAACAAAGGATTGTTTCTGGCCGCTGCGCTGACCCTGCTCAGCGCCTGCGATTCATCGACCCCTGGCCAACCCCCGGCCAGTTCCGCACCGGCGGCCACGGTCAGCACCACCAAGGCGCACACCGGGCAGGACCTCGCAGCGCTCAAGCAACGCTACACCGGCCGTGAGCTGAGCGTGGTGGATGTCTCGGAAATCCAGCTTGACGGTGCCAGCACCCTGTCGGTGAGCTTCTCGGTGCCGCTGGACCCTCAGCAGAAATTCGCCGACAAGCTGCACCTGGTGGACAGCAAAAGCGGCAAGGTCGATGGTGCCTGGGAGCTCTCCGACAACCTCATGGAGCTGCGCCTGCGTCACCTGGAGCCGCAGCGCAAACTGGTGCTGACGGTGGATGCCGGCCTGCTGGCGGTCAACGACGCCAAGCTGGCCGGCGACTACGTCAGTCGCCTGGAAACCCGTGACCTGCAACCGACCGTAGGGTTTGCCAGCCGTGGCAGTCTGCTGCCCACGCGCCTGGCCGAAGGCCTGCCGGTGATTGCCCTGAATGTCGACAAGGTCGACGTCGAATTCTTTCGGATCAAATCCGAATCGCTGCCGGCATTCCTCGCCCAATGGGGGCGCAACAACAGCCTGCAAAGCTACGAGTCCCGTGAATTGCTGCCCATGGCCGAGCTGGTGTATGGCGGCCGTTTTGACCTGAACCCGGCGCGCAACACCCGCGAAACCCTGCTGTTGCCGATCGCCGGTCTCAAGCCCCTGCAGCAGCCCGGGGTCTACCTGGCGGTGATGCGCGCCTCGGGCACCTACAACTATTCGCAACCGGCGACCCTGTTCACCCTCAGTGACATCGGCCTTTCGGTGCACCGCTACCAGAACCGCCTGGACGTGTTCACCCAAGCCCTGGAAGGCGGCAAGGCACTGGACGATGTCAGCCTGGAACTGCTGGACAGCGACGGTCGCGTGGTCGGCCAGGGCAAGACCGGGCAGGGCGGCCATGCTCAGTTGCCGCTGCCGAAAAAGGCCGAAGTGCTGCTGGCTCATCAGGGCCAGCAAACCAGCCTGCTGCGGCTCAACAGTGCGGCGCTGGACCTGGCCGAGTTCAATATCGGCGGGCCCCAGTCCCATCCGTTGCAGTTCTTTGTATTCGGCCCCCGTGACCTCTACCGCCCCGGCGAGACCGTGCTGCTCAACGCCCTGCTGCGCGACGCCGACGGCAACGCGGTCAAGCCGCAGCCGGTGAGTGTCGAAGTGCGGCGCCCGGACGAGCAGGTCAGTCGCAAGTTTGTCTGGGACGCCGATGCCTCCGGTCTGTATCAGTACTCGTTGCAACTGGCCGGCGAAGCGCCGACCGGCCGCTGGCAGTTGGTGTTCGACCTGGGTGACGGCAAGCCACAGCTCTACGAGTTTCTCGTCGAAGACTTCCTGCCCGAACGCCTGGCCCTGGAGCTCAAGGGCAGCGATCAACCGATCAAACCGGGCGACACCGCGCACATCAGCGTCAATGGTCGTTATCTCTACGGCGCGCCGGCCGCCGGCAATCGCTTGAGTGGCCAGGTTTACGTGCGCCCCCTGCGTGAGGCGGTCAAGAGCCTGCCGGGTTATCAGTTTGGCTCGGTCACCGAAGAGGAGCTGAGCCAGGACCTGGAGCTGGAGGAAACCGCGCTGGACGAAGACGGCGAAGTGCTGATTGCCCTCGACAGCAAGTGGGCCGAGGCCAAGTCGCCGCTGCAATTGATTGTCCAGGCCAGCCTGCAGGAGTCCGGCGGCCGGCCGATTACCCGGCGCGTGGTGCAATCGGTATGGCCGGCCGAGCGCATGCCGGGGCTGCGAGCCTTGTTCGATGGCGAGGAAACCGACGGCGATGGTCCGGTCGAGTTCGAACTGTTGGTGGCCAACCACCAGGGCCAGAAACTGGCCGCCGACAACCTCAAGGTGCGCTTGATTCGCGAGCGCCGTGATTACTACTGGAACTACTCGGACAACGATGGCTGGAGCTATCACTTCAACGAGAAGTTCCTCAACCTTGCCGAAGAGACCCTGAGCATCAAGGCCGGTGACACGGCCAAGGTCAGCTTCCCGGTGGAGTGGGGCCCTTATCGGGTGGAAGTCGAAGACCCGCAGACCGGAGTGACCAGCAGCCTGCGCTTCTGGGCCGGCTACCGTGCCCAGGACAACGCCGAAGGCGGGGCCGTGCGTCCGGACCAGGTGAAGCTGGCGCTGGATAAACCGGCCTATGCCGATGGCGACACGGCCACGGTCATGGTCACGCCGCCGGCGGCCGGCAAAGGCTACCTGCTGGTGGAGTCGGCCGACGGCCCGTTGTGGTGGCAGGCAATCGAGGTGCCGGCCGAGGGCAAGAGCTTTGCCGTGAAGCTTGATCCGAAATGGTCGCGGCACGATCTGTATGTCAGCGCGCTGGTGATTCGTCCCGGCGAGCGCAAGGCCAATGTCACCCCCAAACGTGCGGTCGGCGTGCTGCACTTGCCGCTGGACCGGACCCAGCGCAAGCTCGGCCTGAGCCTGAGCGCGCCGGAAAAAATGCGTCCCAAGCAACCGCTGAGCGTGAAGATCCAAGCCAGGAATGCCGACGGTAGTGTGCCGAAACAGGTCCACGTGCTGCTGGCCGCGGTGGACGTTGGCATCCTCAACATCACTGAATACCCGACCCCGGATCCCTACTCCAGCCTGTTTGGTCGCAAGGCTTACGGCGCTGACCAGTTGGACGTCTACGGCCAATTGATCGAAGCCGGCCAAGGCCGTCTCGCCAGCCTGGCCTTTGGGGGTGATGCGGCGCTGGCCAAGGGCGGTAAACGCCCGGACACCAGCGTGACCATCGTCGCCCTGCAAAGCGCGCCGGTCACTCTGAACGAGCAGGGCGAAGGCCAGGTCAGTGTCGATATCCCGGACTTCAATGGCGAACTGCGCTTGATGGCCCAGGCCTGGACCGATGATCGTTATGGCATGGCCGAAGCCAAGACGGTGATTGCCGCGCCGTTGATCGCCGAACTCTCGGCGCCACGGTTCCTCGCCGGGGGCGACCAGACCAGCCTGGCGCTGGACCTGTCGAACCTCTCGGGCAAGGCGCAAACGCTGCAGGTGCAGATGAGCACCGAGGGGCAATTGGCCCTGGTGGACACGGCCGCCCACAGCGTGGCGTTGACCCCGGGCCAGCGCACTACCCTGCGAATTCCCCTGCGTGCCCTCGGTGGTTTTGGTCAGGGCAAGGTCAAGGTGCTGGTCAACGGCCTCGACTTGCCGGGCGAGAACCTGCCGCCCTTCACCCGGGAATGGACCCTGGGTGTGCGACCGGCCTATCCGGCGCTGCTCAAGCACTATCGCGCGGTACTCAAGGAGCAACCCTGGAGCTTGCCTGACAGCGAACTGGCACTGTTCGAGCCGGCCGGGCGCGAAGCCTTGCTCAGCTTGTCGAGCCGGCCACCGCTGAACCTGGGCGAGCAGATCCGTGCACTCAAGGCTTACCCCTACGGTTGTTCGGAACAAACCACCAGCGGCCTGTACCCGTCGCTGTATGCCGACGCGGCGAGCCTGAAACGCCTGGGCCTGGAAGGCGAGCCAGAGGCCGAGCGCAAGCGCAAGATCGAACTGGGCATCGAGCGTTTGCTGGGCATGCAGCGCTACAACGGCAGCTTCGGCCTGTGGGGCGCCGACGGGGAAGAGGAGTACTGGCTGACAGCCTACGTCACCGACTTCCTGCTGCGCGCCCGCGACCAGGGTTTCGGCGTGCCGGCCGAGGCCCTGAAAAAAGCCAACGAGCGCCTGCTGCGTTATCTGCAGGAGCGCAACCTGATCGAAGTCGACTACAGCGAAAACGCCGAACACACGCGCTTTGCCGTGCAAGCCTATGCCGGCCTGGTATTGGCCCGCAGCCAACAGGCACCTTTGGGCGCGCTGCGCAGTCTGTTCGAGCGGCGCAGCGATGCCCGTTCCGGGTTGCCACTGGTGCAGTTGTCGGTGGCCCTGCAGTTAATGGGCGATCAACCTCGCGCCGCCCAGGCGCTGGTCGCGGGGCTTGCGGCGACACGCAAGGCCAACGACTGGCTGGCCGACTACGGCAGCCCGCTGCGTGACCAGGCGCTGACTCTGGCGCTGCTGCAGGAATACGACCTGGACAAGGGCAAGCGTGAAGAGCGCTTGTTCGAACTGTCCGACCAGTTGGCTGCCAGCCCGTACCTGTCGACCCAGGAGCGCAACGCGCTGTTCCTCGCCGGCCGTAGTTTGCTGGGCAAGCCTGAAGCCAACTGGACTGCGCAGTTGAGCAGTGGCACCCAAACCCGTGAGCTGAACAACGCCCAGCCCGGGCTCAAGCTGCAAGGGCCGTTGCTGGCCTCGCCGCTGACGCTGAGCAATGCCGGCAGCGAGCCGGTCTATCAGCAACTGACAATCTCGGGTTATCCACAGCAGGCGCCGGCGCCGGGTGGCGAGAACCTGAGCATCCGTCGTGAATACTTGGGCATGAACGGCCAGCCGCTGGACCTCAAGGCGTTGGCCAGCGGCGACCTGGTGCTGGTGCATATCGCCGTCAGCGCCAAGCAGCGCGTACCGGACGCCCTGGTTGTGGACCTGTTGCCGGCCGGCCTGGAGCTGGAAAACCAGAACCTGGCCCAAAGCGCTGCGAGCCTGGAAAACGCCAGCAGCAAGGTCAAGGAGTGGCGTGAATCGATGCAGAACGCCAGCCTCAAGCACCAGGAGTTCCGTGACGATCGTTACGTCGCAGCGTTGAACCTCGACGGCTATGGCACCACGCACCTGCTGTATCTGGCGCGGGCGGTCACGCCCGGCACCTATCGTGTACCGCCCCCGCAGGTGGAGTCGATGTACCGGCCGAATTGGCAGGCGGTGGGTGAGACGGTGCCGGAGATGGTGATCAAGGGGCGTTGAATGCCCCGGTGTTATCTACGAGGAGTTGGGTGGTTCAGTGAATCACCCAACTCAACACCCACAACCCCAAGACCAGCCAGATGATCCCGCCGATGATCGAGGCGCGCATGAAGGCGCGGATGGCCGAATACAGCAGCAACAGGCCGACCACCAGCGCAAGGATGCTGACGATCGACGTGTCCATGCCCAGCGCCTGTGACAGCCCTTCGACAAAGTTGCCGCCAGCGTGGCTCAAGGTGTTGAACAACCCGCTGAGTATGTCGACGATGAAGCGGATGACCGACCCCAGCGCCTGGCCGAGCCATTCGAAAAAGCTTTCTACCTGCATGTGTGCATCCTGATGAAAGAGTGGGCGTGGGTGCCAGAGTTGAGGCTTTGGCTGTTGAAGCGGTGGGTGAGTTCCCTTGAAGCATAGAGGTTTGCGGGTTTGATTTTTCCAATACTAACGCGGCGCCTGGGTTCGTGGGGCAAGCGGGCGTGGCGTTGGCTGCTGGGCAGCGTGGTGCTGCTGGTGGCCCTGGTGTGGCTGGCCGACCGGCTCTGGCCGTTGCCCCTGCCCCAGGACGATCTGGCGCGGGTGGTGCTGGCCGAAGACGGCACGCCGCTGTGGCGCTTCGCCGATGCCAACGGCGTGTGGCGCTACCCGGTGCAGACGAGCGAAGTCTCGCCCTATTACCTCGAGGCACTGCTGACCTACGAAGACCGCTGGTTCTACCAGCATCCCGGGGTCAACCCGCTGGCGCTGGGCCGGGCGGCGTGGCAGAACCTGAGCGGCGGGCGGGTGCTGTCTGGCGGCAGCACGCTGTCGATGCAGGTGGCGCGGCTGCTCGATCCCCATCCGCGGACGCTGTCGGGCAAGTTGCGGCAACTGTGGCGCACGGCCCAGCTGGAATGGCATTTGTCCAAGGAGCAGATTCTCAACCTGTACCTCAATCGCGCGCCGTTCGGCGGCACCTTGCAAGGGGTGGCCGCGGCCAGTTGGGCTTACCTGGGCAAGTCACCGCAGCACCTGAGCCACGCCGAAGCGGCGTTGCTCGCGGTGTTGCCGCAAGCGCCCAGTCGTTTGCGCCCCGACCGTCATCCGGCCCGCGCGCAGGTGGCACGGGACAAGGTGCTGCGCCGGCTGGGCGAATTTGCCGTGTGGCCGCAGTCGGCGGTCGACGAAGCCCTGGAGGAACCCTTGCTGCTGGCGCCCCGCCTGGAGCCCAGCCTGGCACCGTTGTTGGCGCGACGCTTGAACCGCCCGCACAGCCCGCCGCTGATTCGCACCACCCTCGATGCCAATCTGCAACGGCGTCTGGAGGACCTGTTGCTGGGCTGGCGCGCGCGGTTGCCGGAGCACACCTCGGCGGCGATTCTGGTGGTCGAGGCCCAAAGCATGGCGGTGCGTGCCTACCTGGGCTCGGTGGACATCAACGACACCCGGCGCTTCGGTCATGTCGACATGATCAGCGCCCTGCGCTCGCCGGGTTCGACGCTCAAGCCGTTCCTCTATGGCATGGCCATGGACGCCGGGCTAATCCATTCCGAGTCGTTGCTGCAAGACGTGCCCCGGCGTTATGGCGATTACCGCCCGGGTAACTTTTCCATGGGTTTCAGTGGCCCGGTACCGGCCAGCAGTGCGCTGTCGACCTCACTGAACCTGCCGGCGGTGCAGTTGCTCGAAGCCTACGGCCCGAAACGGTTCGCCGCCGAAATGCGCATCGGCGGCATGCCATTGGCCTTGCCGCCCCTGGCCGAGCCCAACCTGTCGCTGATCCTCGGCGGTGCCGGGAGCCGGCTGGAGGACTTGGTCAGCGGCTACAGCGCCTTTGCCCGTGGCGGCAAGAGCGCCAACATTCGCTTGCAGCCCGACGATCAACTGCGCGAGCGGCCGCTGCTGTCGCCGGGCTCGGCGTGGATCGTGCGGCGCATTCTCAGCGGACAGGCGCGCCCCGACCGCGACCCGCGAGCCGAGTTGGTGCAGCGTCCGGTGCTGGCCTGGAAAACCGGCACCAGCTACGGCTTTCGCGATGCCTGGGCGATAGGTGTCGGCCCGCGTTACCTGATCGGTATCTGGATCGGCCGCCCGGACGGCACCCCGGTGCCCGGCCAGTTTGGCCTGGCCTCGACGGCACCGCTGATGCTGCAGGTCCATGATGTGCTGATCAACCGTGACAGCCAGCGTGGCATCAGCGCCCCGGTGCAGCCGGTGCCCTTGAACGTCGGCGTGGCCGCGATCTGCTGGCCCCTGGGACAGCCCATGAGCCGCACCGACCCCAACTGCCGCCGCCAGCGCTTCGCCTGGACCCTGGACGGCACCACGCCGCCGACCCTGCAAGCCATGGACCAGCCCCTGGGTGTGGGCCTGGTGGAAAAGATCTGGGTGAACGAGCGTGGGTTGCGGGTCGACGCCAAGTGTCCGGGGGCGGTGGCCCGGGATATCGCGTTGTGGCCGGCACCGCTGGAGCCGTGGTTGCCGCGGCTCGAACGGCGCGAAGCACGCTTGCCGGCCAACGACCCTGATTGCCCGGGTCCGCTGCTGGCGGCATCCTCACCGTTGTCGATCGTCGGCGTCCGTGAGGGTGATCAGCTCCGGCGTCCGGCCGCCAGCCAGGAGCTGCTGCGCCTGAAGTTGTCGGCCCTGGGGGGCAGCGGCCGGCGCTGGTGGTTCGTCAACGGCGCACCGCTGGGTGACAGCGCCAATCAGGAGAACATCAACGCGACCTTCGAGCAGCTTGGACGTGTTGAGCTGAGCGTCCTCGACGAAGGCGGGCAGACGGCACGGGTCGAGTTCAACGTCGTCGATTAGTCCGCCATCGCGAGCAGACGGCGCGCCGTCTGTTCGCGATCTGTCGCGTAGCGACAGCTTGCTTCCTGCGGTCATCCGCCCGAAGCTATACGCCTTCAGGAGAGCCCGATGAACCTTGTTGAACTGACCGAACGCCTGCACAGCATCCGCGACCGCAATGACTGGCGGCAATTTCATAGCCCGAAAAACCTCGCCATGGCCGCCAGTGTGGAAATGGCCGAGCTGGTGGAAATCTTCCAGTGGTTGAGCGAAGACCAGTCGCGCCAGTTGCCGCCCGACACCCTGGCCCACGCCGGCCAGGAAGTGGGGGACATCGTGCTCTATCTCCTGCTGCTGTGCAGCGAGCTGGGGTTGGACATGGAACAGGTGGTGCGCAGCAAGCTGGCCGACAGCGAACGGCGGTTCAGCTGATGAGCGACCGTCATTTCGATCAGTTGGCGACCCGCTTCGCGGAAAAAATCTACGGCGGTGCCAAGGGCGCGATCCGTCTCGCGGTGTTGCAGGCGGACCTGGCGCAAACCTTGCCGGACCGCCCGCTGCGGGTACTGGACATCGGCGCCGGGCTGGGCCATATGTCGCTGTGGCTGGCCGAGCGCGGGCATCAGGTGACCCTGGCCGAGCCGGCCGAACCGATGCTCGAAGGTGCCCGCCAGCGTTTCGCCGAGGCCGGACAAACCGCGACCTTCATCCAGGCGCCCTGGCAGGAACTGCTCGGGCAGCTCACCGAGCCCTATGACCTGGTGTTGTGTCATGCGGTGCTGGAGTGGCTGGCCGAACCCCACGCGATTCTGCCGGTGCTGCATCAACTGACCGCGCAGGGCGGTTGGTTGTCGCTGGCGTTCTACAACCGCGATGCGCTGATTTACCGCAATTTGCTCAAGGGGCACTTCCGCAAGATGCGCAAGAACGACATGGCGGGCGAGAAGCAGAGCCTGACCCCACAAATGCCCCTGGATCCACGCGAACTGGCGACGCAACTGCAAGGCCTGTGGACGGTCGAAACCCAGAGTGGGGTGCGGGTTTTCCATGACTACATGCCCGTGGAGTTCCAGGCCCGTGCCGAACTGCTCGACTTGCTGGAGATGGAGTTGGCGCACCGTCGTCACCCGACATTCGCCGGGCTGGGGCGTTACCTGCACTGGATCTGTCGCCCGGTCTGACCCCGATACCTGTGGAGGGCATCATGAAACGCCGTCTTGGATTGATCGCCTTGTGCCTGGGGCTTGGCGCCTGCCAGGGCAGCAACCCCTACGTCGCCAGTTCCAGGCCCCTGCCACCGGCGCCGCCGCAAGCGGCCCAGACGTTCGACCGCAGCGCCTACCCGGCGGCCCCGCGAGACTTCAGTCGTTACCGCAGTTGGGCCTGGCTCGACGGCCAACTGCCCAATGGCTCGGCCTGGGCGGACTCGGCGCAGATCGCCGAAACCGTGAGCAACGCCCTCGACCAGCGAGGCCTGCGCCCCTTGCATGACCCGCACACGGCAGACCTGCTGGTCAGCGCCGACCTGCACCAGGAAACCCGCCTGCAGCAGGTGCAGGACGATTACGGTTATGGCGCCTACGGCGGTTACAGCCGTTATGGCAACGGCTATGGCAGTGGCGTCGGCATGTACAACACGGTGCCGATTGTGCGCACCTACCAGATCCAGGTGCTGGTGGTGCGGGTCGATCTGTACGACGCGGGCACCGGCCAACCGGTGTGGAGCGCCAGCGCCGAAACCAGCGTCGAGGGAAATGAACGCAAGCGCGGGGATGCATTAAGAGAAGCTGTTCAAAAGGCCGTAGCGGCGTATCCTCCTTCTTAATGACTCGCATTCGTGTGCGGGCCTGAACCGGAGAAAAACCATGTTCCGCCGTCTCGCATTCGTGGCCTGCGCTGTGTTGCTCAGTGCTTGCCAGTCCAACCAGGTCAATCACGACTTTGACGCCAGCCGCGACTTCGCCGCCTACCACAGCTGGACCTGGAAGGAGCCCGCCCTGCAATACCGCCCGGACGATCCGCGGATCCAGAGCGACCTCACCGAGCAGCGCATTCGCCAGTCGGTGGCCGATCAACTCGACCAGCGTGGCCTGCGCCCGGCAGCAGGCAGCAGCAAGGGTGATCTCAATGTACAGACCTACCTGATCATCGAAGAGCGCCAGCAACAGGTCACCACCAACTACGGCGGTGCCTGGGGCAACCCGTGGAACGGATACTGGGGCGCGCCGATGTACAACGAAACCCGCAATGTCAGCTACAAAGTCGCCACCATCCAGATCGACCTGCTGGACGGCAAGGACGGCAAGCTGGTGTGGCGCGGCAGTGACGAACAGATGCTCAGCCGCTCACCCAATCCCAGCGATCGCAGCAACGCGATTCGCGAGACGGTGACGCGGATCCTGAGTAACTACCCACCAAGATAAGCCCGCCCGAGCGACCATCTGGCGGCGGCACTGGCAACTTGCCAGCGCCGCCCGCGCGCGTTGACTACACTGCGAACACTACTGGAGGTAGCAAGGAGTGCTCGATGTCTCCTCGTTCATGCTTTCGCGGTCGAGGTCGCCAGCGTGGGGCCATTGGCCTGGTCGCGGCAATGACCCTTGGCCTGGCGCTGTTGTTTGCGCTGCTGGTGGTTGACAGCGGTCGACTGTATCTGGAACAGCGCAAGTTGCAGCGGGTGGTCGACACCGCAGCGCTGGAAGCGGTGACTCGCGGTGGGCATTGTCAGGCAGCCAATACGGCAATGACCTACGCGACGCAAAGTGCAGCGCGCAACGGGTTCAGTACCAACGCAGAGCAAACCCTCGCGATTGAATGCGGCACCCTCACCACCGGTAACGATAACCTGCGGCAGTTCAGCGCTGATGCCAGCAAGTCTGAAGCCATTCGGGTCGTTGCCCATAATTCCGTGCCTCGCAGCATTGCTTCCGGTGTGGCGGCGCTGTTCTCCAGCGGGCCGCTGCCATTGCGCACCGGGCTGACCGCCACCGCCGTTGCTGCATCGCCCTCTCCGCTGGCGATGCTGACTATCCGCACCACCCTGGGTGTCATCGACAGCACCAAGTCGGGCCTGCTCGATGCGCTGATCGGCGGCATGCTGGGTGGTAATTTGAAGCTGGCTGCCGGCGGTTGGGAAGGGTTGGTCAATACCAACATCAAGCTTCTGAGCTATCTGGATCAGTTGGCGGTGGATTTGGCTCTTAACGCCGGCGACTACGAAACGCTGCTCAGTACGGCGGTGTCGCCCACTCAGTTGATCGACGCGGCGATCAAGGTCCTGAGCAAAGGCGGTGCAACGGCCGAGGTCGCCGTGCAGGCGCTGCAGTCCATCAGCAACATTTCCAGTGCGGCGCAGACACTAAAGCTGGGGGATGTGTTGAACGTGCAGACAGGGGCATCCACGGCGGGCCTGGATTCCACTGTGCAGGTTTTCCAGTTGGTCCAGGCGGTTGCCCAACTCGCCAACAGTAAAAGTGCCGCTGCGGTGTCGACCGAGGTGAACATACCGCTGATTGGCACGGTGGGCATTACGCTCAAGGTGATCGAGCCGCCCCAGTTATCGACGATCGGCAATCCGGCGCTGGCCAAGGCTGGCCTGGCCACCGGCAAGGATCAGATTTTTGTCCGTACGGCCCAGGTCAGGGCCCTGGTCTCCGTCGAGCTGCCGATACTCAAGACCATTTCCCAGTTGGTATCGGCGCTTCCCGACTTGTTGACGCCGGTTTCGGGGGTAGTGAACAACCTGTTGCACCTTAATCTGGTGGGCGTGGTGAATTCGCTTTTATGCCTGGTCATCGCGCCTTGCGAAAACACCGTCCTGTCGATTGCTTCCAGGCTGGATATCAGCCTGGAAGCCGCCAGTGCCAAAAGCTACCTTTCCGACTACAACTGCGCCAGCGAGGCCACCAAGAGCGTGACGGTCCAGGCAACCACTTCCGTCGCGAATCTGGGCATCGGCAAGATTGATCCGGTCCAGGCTTTTTCCTCGGCTGCGGCCATTACCGTAGAGCCTGTACGGTTGATAGATATCGGCGTTAGAACCTGCGCGGGTATTCTGGGCTGTGGTCCCGTTACGTTAGGTAAGGGTGGAGGACTGGGGCTCAAAGCGCAAACCAGTATCGGCGAGCGTTCGCAAAGCCTGGTCTATCCGTTGCCCCCTAATATCGGTGAGCCTGCGCAGTATCAAGCGATAGACTCGATCAACATCCTTACAGGTCTGGGCAATACCTTGAGCGGTCTGCAGGTGACCTCCTATGTTCCGCCCAGCGGGAACATCACCGGCAATGCACTGGCGCAGGTGGCGGGGTTGTTGAATCAGGTCAGCACGATCCTGGTCAATGCCGTGCAGGGATTCATCGGGCCGTTGCTGGATCCGCTCGTCAACACCTTGCTCAAGGCCCTGGGGATCAGTCTGGGGAACGCGGAGATTGGTGCCAACCTCAGCTGTCATGCCGGCGGTAGAGCGCAGTTGGCTCTCTAGCGCGACTCGGCAACCGGCAACTCAATGCAGAAGCAAGCACCTTGCTCGGCGTTGCGCACGCTCAACTGCCCGCCCATGTTCTGCACGATGCCATAGCTCACCGATAACCCCAGGCCGGTGCCGACACCCACCGGCTTGGTGGTGAAGAACGGTTCGAAGATGCGCTCCAGCAGGCGCGGGTCGATGCCGCCGCCGTTGTCTTCGACCCACAGGCGCACCGTGCGCGCATCGGCCTCGGCGCGCAGGGTGATCCAGGGTTCAAATTCGCGCTGCACTTCACGCTTGCTCAACAGGGCATCGCGGGCGTTGACCAGCAGGTTGATCAACACTTGCTCCAGTTGATCGACATGGCCGCGGACCAGCACCTCGATGTCGAGGTGCTGGATGCGCAACTCCACGCCCTTGCCGCGCATGCCTTCGGCCAGCAGGGCCAGGGTGCCTTCCACCGCCTGCGCCGGATTGAACGGCTGCTGCTCGATTTCCGAACGCCGGCCAAACACCCGCATGTGATCGACCACCCGCGCCGCGCGCTGGACCTGGGTGTCGATACGGCTGAGCTTGTCTTGCAGGTAGTCGGCCGGTACATCGCCGTTGCTCAAGCGTTTGAGCACATTGGCGACGGCCATGCGCATGACGTTCAGCGGCTGGTTGATTTCATGGGCCAGGCCCGTGGCCATTTCCCCGAGGGTGGCCATCTTGGCGCTTTGCGTCAGCTGTTGTTGGGAGCGCCGCACTTCAGTGTTGTCGCGGCCCACCGCCTGGACTTCCAGCAGGTGCCCCTGTTCATCGAACACCCCGCGGTCCGACCACACCCACCAGGCGTGTTCGCGACCGGGCAGTTGCAGGCTGATTTCTGCGGTGCTGACCGGAAACTCCGGCGTCAGTTGCTGGATGCGCAACAGGAACGCTTCGCGCTGTTCGGCTGACAACCAACTGCCCAGGTCGACCCCTGGCAATTGCTCCGGCGGGCACTCCAAATACTTGGCCAGTGGCCGGTTGGCGAAGGTCAGCGTCAGGTCGGGACGATAACGGCAGATCATCGCCGGCGAATCCTCCACCAGGATCCGGTAGCGCTCCTCGCTCTGGCGAACCTGCTCGGTGGCCAGCGTGGCCTCGGTGTCGTCCAGCCACAGGCCGACGGCCTCAACCGGTACGCCAAGGTCATTGCGCAGCAGGCGCGCCTCGTCCAGCAACCAGTGGTAGGCGCCGGCCCGGTCGCGCATGCGGTAGCGCGCGCGAACGCTGCCTTCGCGTAGCAACTGGCGGGTGCGGGCGAAATACAGGTCGCGGTCGTCGGGGTGGATGCGTTCGATCAGGCTGGTTTCGGTCAGTTCGCTCAGTTGCCAACCGAGCAGCGGCAGTAGGCTGTCGCTGAAAAAACAGGGCTGCAGTGCACCTTCCTCATACCGTTGCACGTAGATCACCGCGGGCGAACTGGCGATCAGATTGTCCAGCCGGGCATGGGCGGCGGCGGCTTGTTGCTGTTGATTCTTGATGTCGCTGATATCAAGCATGAACCCCACTCGCCGGCGCTGCTCGCCCAACTGCAACACCTGACCTTGTAGGCGATACCAGATGGGGGCGTGGCACTCATCGCGATCTTGCAGGCGTACGCTGAGCAGCAGGGGGCGGTCGCACTGGAGCAGATCCTGCAGGCGGCTCTGCAGTTCGGCGCGGTCGACCGGATGGAACACCGCCAGCCACTCGCTGAGGGGCAGTTGCGCGTGTTCCAGGTGCAGGTTGAGGGCCAGTTGCGGGGCCAGTTGCATCTCATCGTGCAGCTCCCACCAGCCGCTGCCGAGCAGACCTTGCAGGGCGTCGAGTCGTTGCAGTTGCTGCTGTTGCTGCTGCTCGCGCAGGCGCCCCAGTAGTGGCCCGGCCAGGGCGGCGAGCAGCAGCAACCAATCACGCTCGCCGAGGACCGGCGCAGACTGCATCGCTGGATAAAAGCCACAGAGCAGCCAGGCGCCAATTCCGTGGGCGTCGCGATACGGCACCAGCAAGCCTTCGGCATCGGCAAAGATGTCCCGCAGGCGCGGAGCAAGGCTCAAGCCCTGAACGCCGTGCAGGGCGTGCGGGTGACTGCCGTCCAGGCTGTCCAGGCCAGTGCCCAGTGACTGGCCGGTGTGCCAGAGCCGGGGAGCATCGTGGGCGTGGTACTGGCTGTGAATCCGCCAGTCCTGATGGGTGTCATCGAGCAGGGCAATGGCCACGCAGGGGATCCGCCACTGCTGGGCCAGGTCCTGCAGTTGTTCGCGCACAACCTCGGGCAGGCGCGTCAGGCTGCACAGGCGCAGTTGCTCACTGCAACGCGCGGCGAGGGCCTGGCAGGTATCCCGATGTTGGGCCTGTTGACGCTCTTGCAGCAAGTCACCGATATCCAGCAGTTGCAGGAGCCAGCCTTCCTCAGACGGTTGTGCCCAGCCGCGCAGGTGCAGGGTGGCTGCCCCCCTGCCGATAAAGTCCAAGTCCAGGCTGTGCCCGTGCCATTCGCTGGGTGGGCCGTCGACCGCCATCCGGCTGCCGGGCAGGAGGTAGTCGCCCAGGTGCAGGGCAGTGCTGGCTGATAGTGGGTGGGCGAGCAAATGGCGCACGGGGCCGCTGATCTGTACCACCCGACCTTGCGCATCCAGTTGCAGGTGCAGCCCCACGCTGGGTACGACCGGGCGCTCAAGGGAGGGCCGCGGCACGGCGGGGGAACGCTGCAGCCATCGCCCGAACAGCTTGCCAGCGGGCCTCAAAATTGAATGCTCGACTGCACACTCAGGCTGGTCGGCAGGCTGGGAACCGTGCCCACTCCCGGCAACACCAGGAACGGAATCACCTGGTTGAGCTTGCTGGTGGGGTAGGTCACGCTGGCGGTCAACTGGCCTGCGCTGTAGACCGCCTTGGCATCGCCGCCAGTGCCGTAGGTGAGGTTGAAGGCGTCGGGCACCCAGGACAGTTGTTGCTGCAGGACGGCGTTGGCCAGGTCGACCACGGCCGTTGGATAGTCGTCGGTGTTGGGGTCCAGGGCAACGCTGCGGCGCACCGCCTCGGCCGTGGCCTCATTGAAGGACTGCATCAGCAACAACGGCACGCTGTAGCTGACGATGGCGTAGAACACCGCGAAAAAAATCACGAACACCAAGGCGAACTCAATGGCGACAGCGCCTTTTTGTTTGTGCGGCAGGTCTGTTTTCATGAGTGCGTCTACCCTGACTACTACAACGTGCCTTGAGCATAGAATCATTCCGCCAACATGGACGATTTTTCCCGGATGCACAGTCTTGTCCTCATGATCTGGCTGGCGCTGTGCGCGGCCCAGGATGTTCAGCAGCGCCACATTGCCAATCGCCTGACGCTTGGCGCGGGGGCCGCGGCATTGGCCTACCTGCTATGGAGCGGTTCCACCTGGCTGGGCGCACCGGCCGAGCAGGGGGGCTGGGCCTGTTTGCTGGCGCTGGCGTTCACCTTGCCGGGGTATGCCCTGGGACGAATGGGCGCCGGCGACGTGAAGCTGATGGCGACGATCGGTCTGGCCACCGAGCCGGTCCATTTGCTGGGCAGTTTTATCGGTGCCGGTGTGCTGAGTGCCCTGTGGCTGTTACTGGCACCAATGGTCTGGCCACTTATGGCTCAAGGACTTAGGAGGCGTGTTGTGTTTCTTGCGCCTGAACTGTCAAAAAAACCACCTTTTGCTCCCTTCGTGTTCCTCGGCCTGTTTCTGACGATGGCCTGGATTCAATAGGCTCCGTGCAGCCATATTGCTATGTACATAGTCAGGAAGTACGTCTACTTTCAGATCACAAGTTGTACTGTTTTTGGCTGTGGTTACAGCAATCATCAGCTCTCGGCCTGAACATGGAGTGGCGAGTGAACGAGTCCACATCGGCAGTAAAAGTATTAGTGGTCGACGATGATCCGTTGATTGTTGAAGAGCTCTGCGAATTCCTGGAAAACAGCGGCTACACCTGCATTCCCTGTGGGTTAGGCCAGCAGGCCATCGAGTGCTTCAGCCAGGACGCGGACATTGGCCTGGTCCTGTGTGACTTGCACATGCCGGACCTTGATGGCATCGAACTGGTGCATGCGCTACAGCGAGTGGCGGGCAAGCACCGCGCGTTCGAAGCGATCATGCTCACCGGGCGAGCCGACAAGCAGGATGTGATCAAGGCATTGCGGGCCGGGATCGCGGACTACTACCAGAAACCGATCAACCTCAACGAACTGCTCGAGGGCCTGCAGCGCCAGGAGTCTGCCCTGCAGGAACGGCAGAAGGACCTGCAGCTGGGGCACTTGAACCAGAAGCTGCAGCACCTTTCCGAAACCATCAACGACCTCTACCAGGACATCGACAAAGTCCGCCGGACACCGTCGACCGACGCCTCGCACAACGGCGCAGCCGACGCTGGCAGTAGTGCGGAGCAGGCCCAGATCCCGGCGCTGTTCAACCAGCTCTCACCCCGTCAGCTGGACGTCGCGCGCCTGGTCGGCAAGGGCCAGACCAACTATCAGATCGCCTGTGCACTGGGCATCACCGAGAACACGGTGAAGCTGTATGTGTCCCAGGTCCTGCGCTTGACCCACATGCATAACCGCACGCAATTGGCGTTGGCGTTGTCGCCGAGCAATTCGCTCAGGCACCAGCAAGTGACCGCGCATTAGTCGAGGGCGATCTGCCGTTCAGTTGCCGGACGACAGCTCGCCGGCACTGTCCTGATCGTAGAGATCCGGAATGGTATAGCTGAACTTCTTCAGCCAGCGCTGCAGCGCCAATTCGCGCTCGGTGGCGGTAGCGGTCTGTGGTGTGGTGGAGGCAGCCTTGTTGCTGCTTTGCAGCACCAGCCACCCTTCGGTTTCCTGTTGTTGTGCCGAGGCCGGCCCCGACTCAATCGCTACGGCGCTCAGGGGCAAGCCCAGCAGGACCAGGCAGGCAACAGTCGCTAGTTTCATCTGCGGTTCTCCTGCAGGTTACTTGAGGCTGATCGATGGGGTGTCGGCTGCAGCCACCCGGTCGCGGGCAGCCGACCTGACGGTGGGCGGAACCTTGAGTCGTTCCGCGTGGGCCCGCGCGTTGGTGAATTGTTCCGGACTCAGCCCGGCACTGCTGACCACTTCGGCGGCTTGCTTCCAGTTGTCCTGATAGATCAGCAGCGTCACCAGATTGACCGCCGGCAAGGGGTCACTCTGCTTCAGTTCAATGGCAGTGAGAAATTCGAAGCGGGCCTCGTCCAGGCGTAGCTGGTTGAGATAGACCACACCCAAGTCATTGCGGATTTTTTCGTTGGTGGGTGCCAGGCGCGCAGCCCGTTGCAGATGCGCCTGGGCCTGGTCGTTATCCCCGCGAGCCGCATACAACTGGCCCAGACCATGTTCAGCTTCAGCCGACAAACAGGTACCCACCAGGCTGCGATACAGCGGCTCAGCTTCGCTACGGCCCAGCAGGCGATAGGCCCGGGCCTTGCGCAAGCGCACTTCATTGAGGTTGTCGGGGAGCTTTTCCAGGTTGGCCAGGCTGGCGTGCAGCTTACCGTCGCTGGCCATGTCGTCGGCCAGGTTCACCGCCAGTTCCTGCTCGGAATTGAGCCGGGCGCAACTGCCCGATGAAGTCAACGCCGACCAGGGGCTTGGTCCCCCCGTGGCGCAACCGCTGAGCATCAACAGACTTGCTGCAAGCATCAATATTCTCATCAGCGTCTCTCTAAGAGCCGAACGCGCGGGCAATGGCGGTGAAGCCTGGGCCACCCAGAACGATCAGCAAAGCGGGGAACAGAAACAGCATCATCACCACCGACATTTTCGCGGACATCTTCGAGATGTATTCCTGCTGGTGTGTCAGGCGTCGATCGTCGAGCAGTTGCTTGAGTGCCAGCAGCGATTTCATTGCCCCGCCGCCTTGCTGAATCAGTTGCTGGAGGATCACGCAGGTGTCGTTGAACTCATCCACCGCCAACAGGGCTGCACTCTGGTTCAGCTCCTGGCCCAACTCCAGGCCCGAGTCGACCCGGGCCAGAACCAGGCGCAGTTCGCTGGTCAGTTCCGGCAGCAGTTTTTGTGCTTGCGTACTCAACACCCGAAGTGCCTGTTCCACGGCCATGCCTGATTCGAAGAGGATGCGCAGCAAGGGGATGAAGGTCGAGATTTCTCTGGCAATGATTTGTTGCCGGCGTTTGGCCGCGTAGGCCAATACCCGTTTTGGCAGCAGGTAACCAACCCCCATCAGCAGCAGCGGCACTAACCATGGATGACTGGCGGCGGGGAAAAAAACCTCGCGGAAAAATACCGCCAGCCCCAGCACCAGCAAGGGAGTGCCGACCTGGATGGCGGCAAACAACGAGCGGTCACTGGCTCGACGCCAACCCAGGCGGGCGAGCAAGGCCAGGGTCTCGTTGTCGGTGCTTACCGAGCGCTGGCTGAGCCTGTTGTCGCCCAGTACCCGCAGGTAACTGCTCAGACGGCTGTCGCGCACCATGTGGCCCTGCAGGCGCTGCGCTACCTGACGCTCGCGCCGTTTTTGCTGCAGCACGCTGCCCAGGGCCAGGACCGCGGCAGCGAATAACAAAAGGGCACTGGCCAGGATCGCCATCTCAAATACTCCGCAACATGCGCCACAGCGCCAGTGAGCCGAAAATCTGTAGCAGTACCGCGCTGATCAGCATGTGCTGGCCGCTGGGGTCGCGCCACATACCGAGCATGTAGTTGGGGTTGGTCATCAGGAAATAGCATGCCATGCAAATCGGCAGCAGTCCCAGTACCCAGGCGGTCAAGCGAGTTTCGCCCGTCATGGCGCGCAGTTGCCGTGCCCCCTGTTCGCGTTCGCGAATCAGCTTGATCAGGTTCTCCAACAGTTCGCTGGCATTGCCACCATAACGATGGTTGACCTTCAACCCCAGGGCAAACATGCGCAGTACATCCTGGTCGTAGAGTTCGGCAAAGTCGTGGACGGCATCAGGCAGATTGACCCCCAGTTGCACGTTGCGTTGTACGCGACCCAAGGCGTTTTTCAGTGGGTCGGCGCTGGCTTCGATACTGCCCATTACCGCGTCCGCCAGGGTTCTCCCGGACTTGAGGCTGCGCACGGTGTGGTCGAGCAGTTGCGGCAGTTGCTCGATCATCCGCCGCAAACGGCGTTGATAGCGCCAGGCGATGTACAGTCGTAGCCCCAGCGGCGGTAGCAGCAACAAGGCCAGCAGGCCCGACCAGCCCGCCACGGCAAAACCGATCAGCATCGATAGGCTCCAGAGCAGCAACCACAGGCCCAGGCGCTCGGTCGGGCGCCCCAGGCCTGCCCGCAGGAACGAGCGCTCCAGGCCACTCCAGCGGGTTTTTTGCAACTCAAGCTGCGGTTGCCCTTGGGCCAGGCGGTCCATCACACGCTCAATGCCGGTTTGGCGCATACCATGAAAGAACAGGTGGATCGATAACCCGAGTAACACCAGGCAAATCAGGCTCAGCAATAGCGGTGCAAGCATGGTGGTGGCCTCGCCAGGTCAGTTGAGTGTCAGGCCCGATTCCCGGCGCAGCTTGTCGCCCGCGGGATTGACCGCCTCGCGCAGGAAGCCGAAACCCGTGCGGCGGTCGAGGCGAAACAGGGTGTTGGTGACGTAGATGTCGTCGCGGATGCCCACCACTTCCACCACCTCGCTGACGCAGCGTCGACCGTCGGGCATGCGCGTCAACTGGATCACCACATCGAGCGCGGCGCAGATCATCTGGCGCAGCGTGCGCTCGGCGATCTGGCGGCCGGTCAGGCCCACCAGGGTCTCCAGGCGCAACAACGCGTCCTGGGCGTTGTTGGCGTGCACGGTGCTCATCGAGCCGTCGTGACCGGTGTTCATCGCGGTCAGCACGTCGAGCACTTCGACGCCGCGGATTTCCCCGAGGATGATGCGGTCCGGGCGCATCCGCAGGGCATTGCGGATCAGGTCGCTGGCCTTGACCTCGCCATGGCCCTCGGCATTCGGCGGGCGGGTTTCCAGGCGCACCACGTGGGGGTGGCCCAGTTGCAGTTCGGCGATGTCTTCGATGGTGACCAGGCGTTCGTGGGGGTTGATCAACTGGCTGAGGATGTTCAGCAATGTGGTCTTGCCGGTGCCGGTACCGCCGCTGATGAGGATGTTGCAGCGGCGGCCGACGGCTTCCTGGAGGAACTCGAAAATCGCCTGGTCGATGGTCTGCATGGCCATCAGGTCGGTGCTTCGGAGCATGTCCTTGCGGAATTTGCGAATCGACAGGCAGGGGCCGTCCAGGGCAATCGGCGGGATGATCGCGTTGACCCGGCTGCCGTCGGGCATGCGCGCATCGACCATCGGCGAGGACTCGTCCAGGCGCCGGCCCAGGGGCGCGAGGATGCGTTGCATGACCCGTTCGACGTGGTGCGCGTCGATGAAGCGCAGGTCACTCTGATGCAACACACCGTCGCGCTCGACGAACACCCGGTGTGGACCGTTGACCAGGATCTCGGTCACGGCGGGGTCGCGCAGCAGCACTTCCAGGGGCCCGAAGCCGGTCAACTCATCGACGATTTCCTCCGACAGGCGCTCCATTTCATAGCGGGAAATGGCCAGGTGCAGGCGGGCGATGTAGTCGGCCACCTTGTCGGTGACAAACTGTGTCAGCAGTTGGCGGGAGCCTTCCAGCAGGTTTTTCCCGGACTCCTCGATGGCGTCGATGATGTAGCGGTGCAGGACCAGTTTCAGGCCTTCGTGGTCGCTGTTGCCGGTCGTTGGCCGGACGTTGGCGCCAAACAGTTTTTCGCCGCTCATTTGCTGCCTCGCAGACGGTTCAGCCAGCTGGTCTTGGGTTTGTCCGGGTGTTCGGAGCGCCGGGCCAGGCGTTCTCCCAGGCTGCGCAGGGCTTGGGTGAGGCCTTCGCGGGGGGCCAGTTCGAACAGGGTGATCCCCTGGTTTTTTGCGTTGAGGCGCACCTCCGGGCTGTAGGCCAGCGTGGCCATGACCTCCAGGCCGAAGCTTTTGCCCAGGGCGTCGGCGTCGGGGGCGACGTTGCGCAGGTAGCGATCCACCAGCAGTTGGGCATGTTCCAGCTTCATGCCTTTTTCACGCCACAGGTTGAGCACGGCCAGGTTGCGTCGGCAGTCGAGCACGCTTTGGTCGGTGTACCACAGCAACTTGTCGCAGTGGCTGACGAAGGTGCGCACCGCTTCGCAGTCGGGCTGGCCGGTGAGGTTCACGACGATGTGCTGGAAGTGTTGGCGCAAGGCGCTGAGCAGCATGAACAGCTCGGCGGCACTGGTGTGCTCCAGGGGTTCGTCGTTGCTGGCGTAGGCGAGGATGCGCAAACCGCCGGGGGTGGCGGTAAAGGCGCTGTCGATCAAGGTTGCATCGATGCGCCGCAGATGGCGCAGGGCGTCACCGAAGTGGAATGAGCTTTCCAGCCCGAGCAGGGCCAGGCTGTCGCCGTGGGGTAACCCCAGGTCCAGCAGCAGGGTCTGCTGGCCGCTCTTTTGCACGACCAGTGCCAGGTGGCTGGACAGCAGTGCACCGTCGGCGTCGCTTTGGGTGCCGAACAACACGCTCAGCCCCCCAAGCTGGGTGTTCGGTACCACCGGCGGCAGACGTTTGCTCAAGCGCCGAACCAGCCCGGCCACTTCACTGGAGCGCGAGCCGTAGGCGACAAAATCCCGGGCGCCGGCGCGCATCGCGTTGAGCACCAGTTGATTGTCCATGCCGTCACCCAGGGCGACGATCGCCAGCATCGGCTTGGCTTCCAGGGCGCCTTCGATCAGCGCGCTCTGGGCCACCACGTGTTCGCGGTCCAGGCCGACAAACACCAGGCTGGCGAAGGTCACGTCGACCAGTGCCAGCAACTCGTCAAGGTTGCCAACGCCCGCGCTGACCACCTGGCCCAGGGGCGCCAGGGCGCCTTGCAGCCACTCAAGGTCAGTGCTGTTGCGCGTGATGGCGACAAAGGTCTGGCTCAAGCTCTGGCTCTGGCTCTGGCTCTGGCTCATTGCGATAACCCACTGCGCTTGTCGAAGTTGCCGTTTTCCAGGAAGAACATGCGGTAGAAATTCGGGTCGTAGTTGCGCAGCTTTTCACCCGGCAAGGATGGTAACTGGGCATCGGCGGCCAGCGGTTGAACCAGGTGCGGGGTGACGATCATCAACAACTCGCGCTCCTCGCGGTTGATGTTCGTCTCGCGAAAGAACGCGCCCAGGATCGGGATGTCCCCCAGCCCTGGAAACTTGTTGACCTGGGAACTGTTGCGGGTGCTGATCAGGCCGCTGATGACGAAGCTTTCACCGTCGGCCAGGGAGATACTGGTGTCGGTACGCCGGATGGTCAGCGCTGGAACCAGGGTGCCGGCGATGTTCACCGCATTGTTGAAGTCCAGCTCGCTGACTTCCGGCGCCACTTTCAGGGAAATCCGGTTGCGCCCGACGATGGTCGGGGTCAGGGTCAGGCGAATGCCGAACTCCTTGTACTCGATGGACACGTTGTCGCTGCCGGAACTGGGAACCGGGATCGGAACTTCGCCGCCGGCCAGGAAACTCGCGCTCTGGCCACTGAGCGCCACCAGGCTGGGGCGGGCCAGGGTGTAGGCAAAGCCGCTGCCTTCCAGGGCATTGATCATCACCATGGTCTTGCCGCCGATCCAGGAGAAGTTGAACTGATCGTTGTTCACCGGCAGCCGACCCTGGACCACGCCGTCGATGGTCGGAAGCGTTCTGGGGGAGCCGAACAGGAAGTTGCCACGGGTGCCAAAAATCGAGGCCGAAGCTTCCTTGAGTTTGGTGCGGCTGACTTCCACAAAACGAATGTCGGTCTGTACCTGGCTGGGCAGCAGTGTCTCTTCGGAGGGCAGCTCGGCGGCCCGGGTCATGGCGGCCGTGGCCTTGCCCTGGACGAACACCATGCTTTGTCGCGGCGCAGTCGAACAGGCGGTCCAGACCATCAGGCTGGTGGCGCCAGGGGCCATTCCGGTGAGCAGGAAGGCATTGCTGCCACTGGGGTGAACATCGGCGATTTTCGGATCCCCGATGGCCAGGCGGGTAATCGCCACGGGCGACTGCAGGACCTGTTGCAATCCTTCCCCGACTTCCAGCACAGCGGGTAATGGGTCCAGCACGCTGCAATTGCCCGACGCCGCCAGGGCGACATCGACGGGCATGCCTACCAGGAGAAGGGCACAGATCATGCGGTGGTAGAGCAGCATGGAACGACTATGCATAGATATGCATCCTTGCTCGATCAGGGGGTTTGTTGGGTCACCTGGTTACCACGGATGACCTCGATCGCGCGCCGAGGCGTCGCAGCTTGGTTAATGCCGGCGGGGCGGTTTTCAGGGGCTTGCCCCAGCGCCAGCTGGTTGAACTGGAACAGCTGACGGTTGCTGGTTTCCAGGTTGGCCGCCGAGTCGGGTTCGCCGGCCCAGTATTTGGCCAGGCGCTGTTCTTCGCTGCTGCGTACGGCCAGGCGCAGGGTGCCGGATTGTGTCGCCAGCATCAGGCGGCTGAGCAGTTGTTCCGGAACCGCCAGCACTACTGTGCGCGCGGCAAGCCGACGCTGATCTTGCTTGAGCTTTTCCTCGGGGCTGGCGGCGGGGGTGGCAGGCTTGCCGTCATTGGTCAGGCCGAACTGTTCGCCGACCCCCAGCACGCGCATTGCCGGTATCACGATTTGTGCTGATTGTTGGGCGTTGCTCTGGTCCTGGCGCAGGTACAGCAGGACGTCGACATAGTCCCCCGGCAGCAGTTGCCCGGCAGCGCCGACCACTTCGTCCACGGCGACAGCCAGCGCACGCTCATCGGAGTGGATCATGCGCGCCAGCGGACCGCCGGCCTCGAAGCTTTCCTGGTTCAACCAGGTGCCCGCGCTCAAGGGGCGCCATGGGGTTCGACCAATGGCCTGGTCGAGGCTGCTCAAGCTACCAGCGGGGGCGCTGCGCAGTTGCTCCAGTGCCACGTCGGCGGCTGTCAGCGGGGTGAACGGTGGTACATCACGCACCAGCACCACCACGGCTTGGCGAGTCTGTTCTTCGGCCTGGGCGACGGATTTTTCCACCATGCTGGGTGTGGCAGGTGCAATGGAAGGGGGGGGCACAGGTGCCGCGGGGACAGATTGGCGGCTCAAGACCAGCCCCCAATATCCGACAATGATGGCGGCGACTAATAGAAGCCCAGCCAGGCCCATAGTGATACGACTGTTCATGACGGCTCTCCCTTTCCTGCTGCAACACCGGCTCGTCCAGGTTAACGAGATCACTTCGCACTCAGGCAGCTATGAACATTCAACGATTTGGCTATTGGAAGGTAGCGCAGCTAATCCAAAATGCCATTACGGATAACTAAATAGCCCATAAAATGAGGAAGTGCCTGTAAATACGGCCTTTTTTTTCAAATCAACATAGTGTTAATACTTTCTGATTAGTTGCTTCTTACACTTGCTGGGACGGGGCTTGTTGACAATGCTCTGCTGGCAGAGAGCAATCATGTTGCAGCCGTGCTACATCAGCGCCTCGGGCGCCAAGGAGAAGTCTTATGTTCCTCCAGAAACTAATCGTTAAAACGCGTCGTTTTTTTCGTAGAACCGAGGGAGCTTCAGCGATTGAGTACGCGCTGATTGTGGCGATGGTGGCGTTGGTGGTGGTTGCGTTTGTACCGCAAATCAGCGGGCCGATTACTGGTACTTTTACTAAGGTGGCGGAGGGGCTCGCCGATAAGCTTCCGGCAGCTCCGGCAGCTCCGACAACTCCTTAGTCAGCCGATTGAGCCGCTCAATTGCAGTGTGTTTTTCAGTCATTAACACTGTCACAGGAATCACCTATGAGTGCGTCTTCTTCCCTGCGCCAACAGTTGCTTCTGGTGGACGATGAACAAGACGCGCTCCTGGAGCTTGCCGAACTGCTGGAGCTCGAGGGTTTTTGTTGTTTCACCGCAACCACGGTCAAACTGGCCTTGCAGCAGCTCACTCGACACCCCGATATCGCGCTGGTCATCACCGACTTGCGCATGCCCGATGAAAGCGGCCTGTCGCTGATTCGCCGCCTGCGTGAACACACGGCCCGTCAGCACCTGCCGGTGATTGTCATTTCGGGGCATGCCGACATGGCCGATGTCAGCGACCTGTTGCGCCTGCAAGTGCTGGATCTGTTCCGCAAACCCATCTATCACCAGCGCCTGCTGGATACCCTGGACAATTTGTTCCCACAAGCGGCTCCTGCCAGCGCAGTGCCCGTGCGCTGAAGCCGCTGCCCTCGTGCGCCCCCCTTCGATACCAAGCCGCGTCCCGTGCACAAACGCTTGCTAAATCAGCGAGCTGCGTTTTTACGCACGTTCGACACTTAAGTGCCAGGCACACTCAGGCCCGCTGTTTCGGGCGCTATACTGCGCACCCTTTCGAGTCCTTGGAGAACAACATGCCGGCCCCCGTCTGGTGGTTACTTTGTCTGCCGCTGGTGGCAGGCGCCTTCCTGCCGTTGCAAGCCGGGATCAACGGCCAGTTGGCCAAGCAGGTTTCCAGTGTGCTGTCTGCCGCGTTGATTTCGTTTTTTGTCGGCACCATGGCGCTGCTGATGCTGGTGCTGATCCAACGTGAAACCCCGACCCTGGCAGCGCTCAAGAGCCTGACTTGGTGGCACTGGAGCGGGGGCTTGCTGGGTGCGTTCTTTATCACCACTGCTGCGTTTGCCGGGCCGCGGATCGGCGCGATGCTGTTCATGGCGCTGGTCCTGGCCGGGCAATTGGGGATGGCGCTGGCGCTGGATCATTTTGGCTGGGCGGGGTTTCGCGAAGCGCCCATCAGCGCCGGCAAGATTGCCGGGCTGGTATTGATTCTGGCGGGAGTGTTCCTGATTCGGCGCGGTTGAGCGCTCAGGCCAGCGGCTGCCAATGGCCGTGCATATGCTGCAGCGCGCCGTGGCCGATCAATTGCAAGTCCCCCCTTGAGCCCGCCGCGCTGGCCAGCAGGATGACCTCGTTGGGCAGGCGCACCGGTTTGTTGAACTGCACCGCGATCTCCAGGTTCGAGCTGGGCAGGTGCCCGCTGAGTGCCGCCAGGGTGCGTGCCTTGATCCACAGCCCGTGGGCGATCGCCTGGGGAAAGCCGAAGAGCCGGGCACTCAGTGCGCTCAGGTGAATCGGGTTGTAGTCTCCCGAGACCTTGGCGTACTGCCGGCCAATCTCGGCCGGCGCCCACCAGCGGCTGACTTCGTCGATGTCTTGTGGATCCTGCGCCACGGGTTCGGGTGCCTCGCCCGCCAGCTTCACGCCTTTGCACAGCATCCGGCTTTCAGCTTCCCACAGCGGCCCCAGGGCATCGTCCAGGCGAGTGACCAGGTCGAACGTCGCGCCCTTGGCGTGGGGTTGCAGGTTCTGCACATGGACGCTGACCTGGACTCGACTGAGTCCTCCCAGCGGTCGCAGCAGGCGGATGCGGTTGGCCAGGTGCACCAGCCCCAACAGGGGGAAGGGGAAAGCCTGGGCGGTGAGCAGCTGCAATTGCAGACCGAACGCCAGGACATGGGGGTAGGTCGGCGGTAGCAAGCCGTTCTCGGTAAACCCACAGACCTTGCGATAGGCCGCCACTGACTGGGCATCGACGTTGAGCCAGGCGCGCAGGCCGTCTTCGGGCAGGACGCTGCCGGTGATCTTGCGGCGCGTCGCGGCCCGCCAATACAGCTCGGGCAGCTTCGGTGCGCCCGCTACAACCTGCCAATTCGTCGTCATGCTCAGGCTCCCAGGACACTTTGGCCGCAGACCCGCAGCGCTTGCCCGCTGACTGCACCACTGCCGGGCTGGGCCAGCCAGGCCACGGCTTCGGCGACGTCCTGGGGCAGGCCGCCCTGGCCCAGGGAGCTCATGCGCCGCCCGGCTTCGCGCAAGGCGAAGGGGATGTGCGCGGTCATCTGGGTTTCGATGAACCCCGGGGCCACGGCATTGATGCTGATCCCGCGTTCCCCGAGCAGCGGTGCCCAGGCCTGGGCCAGGCCGATCAGGCCGGCCTTGCTGGCGGCGTAGTTGGTCTGGCCACGGTTACCGGCGATGCCACTGATCGAGGCCAGCAGGATCACTCGGCCGTTGTCCTGCAGGGTGCCGCTGTCGAGCAGGGCCTGGGTCAGCACTTGGGGGGCATTGAGGTTGACGGCCAGCACCGCGTCCCAGAATTCCGGGGTCATGTTGGCCAGGGTCTTGTCGCGGGTGATGCCCGCGTTATGCACCACGATGTCGATGCCCTGGGGCAACTGTTCGATCAGGCGTGCCGCGGCATCTTCGGCACAGATATCCAGGGTGATGCAGTTGCCACCCAGGCGGGCGGCGAGGGCTTCGAGATCGCTCTTGGCCGGGGGCACGTCCAGCAGCACCACCTCGGCGCCATCGCGGGCCAGGGTTTCGGCAATCGAAGCGCCGATGCCGCGTGCGGCGCCGGTGACCAGGGCCCGGCGTCCCGCCAGTGGCCGGGTCCAGTCCTGGACTTGGCTGGCGCAGGCGTTGAGCCGCACCACCTGGCCGCTGACATAGGCACTTTTGGGCGAAAGGAAAAACCGCAGCGCGCCTTCGAGTTGTTCTTCGGCACCGGTGCCGACATACAGCAGCTGCAAGGTGCCGCCGCTGCGCAGCTCCTTGGCCAGTGAGCGGCTGAAACCTTCCAGGGCCCGTTGTGCGCTGGCGGCGAAGGGGTCGCTGAGGCTTTCCGGTGCCCGCCCCAGGATCACCACGTGGGCGCTGTGGTCGAGGTTTTTCAGCAATGGCTGGAAGAACTCGCGCAGTTGCTTGAGCTGGCCGGTTTGCAGCAGGTCGCTGGCATCGAACAGCACGGCCTTGAGCTTGGGCCCATGCCCGGGAATCCACGCCTGGGCCACCAGTGGCTCGGCGCCGTAGCTGTAGATCTGCTCGGTCAGTTTGGGGGCGAAGTCGTGGACCTTGCGGGCCAGCGGGCCGCCGCCAATCAGCAGCGCGCCGTCCACCGGCCGCAGCCGACCGGCTTCCCAGCGTTCCAGGTGGACCGGCGACGGCAGGCCAAGGGCACCGACCACACGGTGGCCGAGGGACGAGTTGGCGAAGTCGATATAGCGGTCTGACATGGAACGCGCTCCAGCGGTTGGGGTTCAAAGTGTGGACCACGAATCGTCATCAGTCGTTCGATTCGCGAGATAAGGCCTACGCTTGTGGGTCATGGCTTTCACAGAATAGGAGCTTTTCATGACTCAGTTGCGCCGCGTCGCGATCATTGGTGGAAACCGCATTCCCTTCGCCCGCTCCAATGGCCCCTACGCCACCGCCAGCAACCAGGCGATGCTGACGGCCGCGCTCGAAGGCCTGATCGAGCGCTACAACCTGCACGGCTTGCGCCTGGGCGAAGTGGCGGCGGGGGCGGTGCTCAAGCACTCCCGGGACTTCAACCTGACCCGTGAGTGCGTGCTCGGCTCACGGTTGTCGCCGACCACCCCGGCCTACGATATTCAGCAGGCCTGCGGCACTGGGTTGGAAGCGGCGTTGCTGGTGGCAAACAAGATTGCCCTGGGGCAGATCGACTGCGCCATTGCCGGTGGCGTCGACACCACCTCGGATGCGCCAATCGGGGTCAACGAAGGCTTGCGCAAGATTCTGCTGCAAGCCAATCGCGCCAAGACCACCGCCGATAAACTCAAGACCTTCCTGCAATTGCGCCCCCGGCATTTGCTCCCCGAGTTGCCGCGCAACGGTGAACCGCGCACCGGTTTGTCCATGGGCCAGCACTGCGAGTTGATGGCGCAGGCCTGGAACATTCCCCGGGCCGAACAGGATCAACTGGCACTGGAGAGCCATCAGAAAATGGCCGCCGCCTACGCCGAAGGCTGGCACAACGACCTGATGACACCGTTCCTCGGCCTGACCCGCGACAACAACCTGCGTGCGGACCTGACCCTGGAAAAGCTCGCGGCGCTCAAGCCGGCTTTCGAGAAGAGTGGCCAAGGCACACTCACCGCAGGCAACTCGACGCCACTGACCGATGGCGCCTCCCTGGTGCTGCTGGGCAGTGAGGCCTGGGCGCAAGCGCGTGGCCTGCCGATCCTGGCGTATTTGCGCGATGGCGAAGCGGCGGCGGTGGACTTCGTCAACGGGGCAGAGGGGCTGTTGATGGCGCCGGTGTATGCCGTACCGCGTTTGCTGGCGCGCAACGGCCTGACCTTGCAGGACTTCGACTACTACGAAATCCACGAAGCCTTTGCCGCGCAAGTGCTGTGCACCTTGAAGGCCTGGGAAGACGAGGACTATTGCAAGCGCCGCCTGGGGCTCGACGGGGCATTGGGCTCGATCGACCGCAGCCGACTCAACGTCAAGGGCAGTTCACTGGCCGCCGGCCACCCGTTTGCCGCCACCGGCGGGCGCATCGTCGCCAACCTGGCCAAGCTGCTGGAGGTGGCGGGGCAGGGTCGAGGCCTGATCTCGATCTGCGCCGCCGGGGGGCAGGGGGTGACGGCGATTATCGAGCGTTAGGCCCCCGCCTTGCCTTCGATCAGGTGCGGAACCGTCGCACCAATCCATCCAGTTCGTTGGACAACCCGGCCAGGCTCTGGGAATCCAGGCGTGCCGAGTTCGCCAGTTCCGCCACCAACTGCGCATCGCCATGGATCTGACTGATGTGCCGGTTGATGTCTTCGGCAACCTGGTGCTGCTCTTCGGCAGCGGTGGCGATCTGGGTGTTCATGTCGCGGATCACGTCCACCGACTCGCGGATCTGCCCGAAGCTGTTGCGCGCTTCGCCAATGCGGCTCACCGACTGCTGCGAAACCTGCAGGCTGGCGTGCATTTGCTGGGTCACCTGGCTGGTGCGTTTGGCCAGGTTGCCCAGCAGGCCGTCGATTTCCGCCGTGGAGTCGGCGGTGCGTTTGGCCAGGGCGCGCACTTCATCGGCGACCACGGCAAAGCCGCGGCCCTGTTCACCGGCCCGTGCCGCTTCGATGGCCGCGTTCAGGGCCAGCAGGTTGGTCTGTTCGGCGATGGAACGAATGGTGCCGAGGATCGACTGAATGTCATTGCTGTCGCGTTCCAGCTGTTGCATCGATAGCGCCGACTGCTCGATCTCCTGGCTCAAGCGGTCGACGCTGCTCACCGCGGCGTCGATCTGCTGCTGACCTTCGCGGGCCTGGCGCTGGCCGTTGTCGGCCGAGTCGGCGGCCTGGCTGCACGAGCGGGCGACCTCGTTGGCGGTGGCGACCATTTCATGGAACGCCGTGGACACCATGTCCACCGCTTCGCGCTGGCGCCCGGCGGCCTCGGCCATCTCACCGGACACCTGGGTGGCGTTGTGGGAGTTGGCGAGGATCTTGGTTGCGGCGCCGCCGATGTGTTGGATCAGGCTGCGAATCGCCGCCAGGAACTGGTTGAACCAACTGGCCAGTTGCGCGGTTTCGTCATTGCCACGGATCTGCAGGTTCTGGGTCAGGTCGCCTTCGCCTTGTGCGATGCCTTCCAGGCCACTGGCGACACTGCGGATCGGCCGTACGATCAGGCTGGCGAAACTGGCCCCGACCACGGCGAAGATCGCCGCCAGGACCGCGGCGATGATTGCGATCAGCCAGGTCAGCTGGGTCGCTTCGCTCATCACATCGGCTTGCTTGATCAGGCCGATGAACGTCCAGCCCAGTTGCTCCGACGGCCAGACATTGGCCATGTAGCGCTCGCCGTTCAGTTCGACTTCCACCAGACCCTTGCCGGCCTTGGCCAGTTGCGCGTACCCCTCGCCCAGGGAGTTCAACGGCTTGAAGTTGTGCTCGGGCCGCTGTGGGTCGACCAGCACGGTGCCGTTGTTTTCCATCAGCATCAGGTAGCCGGTTTCGCCGAGCTTGATCTGTTTGACCAGTTCGGTGAGCTGGGTCAGCGTCACGTCGATACTGACCACGCCACCCTTGGTCCCCAACTGGTTATCGAGGGTGCGCACGGTGCTGACGTAGGTGGTGTTGTTATCGGTCCAATAATAGGCCGCGGTACGCAGCGGTTTGCCTGGGTTGGCCTGGGCAGCCTTGTACCAGGGACGCTGGCGCGGGTCGTAGTTGGACAGTTTGGCGTCATCGGGCCAGGACACGTAGCCGCCGGCGCTGGTGCCGACAATGGCATAGGCGTAGGCCGGGTGACTGTTGCCCAGGTTCTGCAGGAGGGCGAACACTTGCTTGTCCATCTCGCCTTGCGGGATGTCCGCCGCGTTGGCGGCCATGTAGGTCTTGAGGCTGGCGTCGGTGCTCTTGATCAGCGGCAGCGAGGCCAGGTAGTCGACGTTCTGGCTGATGCCGTCGAAAAACATTTGCATGGCGTTGCTGACCTGGCGGATCTCGCGACCGCTGCTGTCGACAAAGCTGTCCTTGGCATCACTGCGCAGGTTCATCACCACCAGGGTGGCAACCAGGACCACGGGCAAGCAGGCGATGATTGCAAATGCCCAGGTCAGTTTTTGTTTGATGTTCATCCGCGCTCCAGAATTTTTCTTGTTGGCCGATTGTCGGACAAATCCCTTTGTCATGGATGACTTCGGCCGCTGGAGGGGGAAATTGAGGTTTTATTGGAAAAAAACCTACATGGTGCTGGCTCTTGGATTGCGCACTCTGTCGCAAATGCCTGCTAATCCGACTGCTAACCTGGGTCAGAGTCTGGGCTATGATCTGCCTCGGTCCTCAGGGTCGAGTGGATAAATCTGGCACATTGAGTGCGTCCACAGGGTTCATAGGTCGGCAACCCCTCCCCGCCGTGAGTGGATTGCCGTATAACGAATGACTTTCGCGTGTTTGGTAATAAAGGACCCACAATAAAAGCTGATGAAGACTCCAAAACGCATTGAACCCCTGATCGAGGACGGTCTGGTCGACGAGGTGCTGCGCCCACTCATGAGTGGTAAAGAAGCAGCTGTTTATGTGGTGCGCTGCGGCAACGAGTTACGTTGCGCCAAGGTTTACAAGGAGGCGAATAAACGCAGTTTCCGCCAGGCCGCCGAGTACCAGGAAGGCCGCAAGGTGCGCAACAGCCGACAGGCCCGGGCCATGGCCAAGGGCTCCAAGTTCGGTAAAAAAGAAACCGAGGATGCCTGGCAGAATGCCGAAGTGGCGGCGTTGTTCCGCCTGGCCGGTGCCGGGGTGCGGGTGCCCAAGCCGTTCGACTTCCTGGAAGGCGTGCTGCTGATGGAGCTGGTGGCCGACGAGTTCGGCGATGCCGCTCCGCGCCTGAACGACGTGGTGCTGGACGCCGATCAGGCCCGTGAATATCACGCCTTCCTGATTTCCCAGATCGTACTGATGCTGTGTACCGGTCTGGTGCACGGTGACCTGTCGGAGTTCAACGTGCTGCTGACACCGGACGGTCCGGTGATCATCGACCTGCCGCAAGCGGTGGATGCGGCGGGCAACAACCACGCCTTCAGCATGCTGGAGCGGGATGTGGGCAACATGGCCTCGTACTTCGGGCGCTTTGCCCCGGAACTCAAGCGCACGCGCTACGCCAAGGAAATGTGGGCCCTGTATGAAGCCGGGACCTTGCACCCGGCCAGTATCCTGACCGGCGAGTTCGACGAGCCGGAAGAGCTGGCGGACGTTGGCGGCATCATGCGCGAGATCGAAGCTGCCCGTCTGGACGAGGAGCGCCGCCAGGCAATCCGCGCCGCAGACGACGCGCCACCGAGCAAAGCCGAAGAGCCGCCTCCGCCCTGGATGCAGTAACCGGTTGCAGCAAAAACCCGGCCTCGGCCGGGTTTTTTGTGAGCTGCCAGCAGGGTCAGCCCCGAGCGGGTTTGGCGCAGCAACCCGAGGCCAGTTCCTTGAGGATCGGGCAGTCCGGGCGATGGTCGCCCTGGCAGTGCTCCACCAGGTCCTGCAGGGTGTCGCGCAACTGCCCCAGCTCAAGGATTTTCTGGTTCAGCTCGTCGATGTGCTGGCGGGCCAGGGCCTTGACGTCGGCGCTGGCCCGTTGGCGATCCTGCCACAGGGCCAGCAGCTTGCCGACTTCCTCCAGCGAGAAGCCCAGATCACGGGAGCGCTTGATGAAGGCCAGGCTGTGCAGGTCCTGCTCGCCATACAGGCGGTAGCCACTGTCGGTGCGGTGCGCCGGCTTGAGCAGGCCGATCGACTCGTAGTAACGAATCATCTTGGCGCTCAGGCCACTTTGCCGGGCGGCTTGGCCAATGTTCATTCCAGCTCCTCCAGTTTTTTCGGCTTCCAGGTCTTGAGCAGCAGGGCGTTGCTGACCACGCTGACGCTGGACAGGGCCATCGCCGCACCGGCCATGACCGGGTTGAGCAAGCCGAATGCGGCCAGCGGAATTCCGATCAGGTTATAGACGAAGGCCCAGAACAGGTTCTGACGGATCTTCGCATAGGTCTTGCGGCTGATCTCCAGCGCTGCCGGCACCAGCCGAGGGTCGCCGCGCATCAGGGTGATGCCGGCCGCGTGCATGGCCACGTCGGTGCCGCCGCCCATGGCGATGCCGATGTCCGCCGCCGCCAGCGCCGGAGCGTCGTTGATACCGTCGCCGACCATTGCCACCACCCCGGTTTTCTTCAGCTCGGTGACGGTCGAGGCTTTTTCCGCGGGCAGCACTTCGGCGTGCACGTTGCTGATGCCCAGGGCTTGGGCGACCACCTTGGCGCTGCCCCGGTTGTCGCCCGTCAGCAGGTGGCTGCCGATGTGCTGGCGGTTCAGTGCCTCGATGGCTTGCAGAGCGCCGGGCTTGAGGGTGTCGCCAAAGGCGAACAGGCCCAGTACCCGCAACTCGGGTTTTTGCTCGATCAGCCAGGACAGGGTCCGGCCTTCTGCTTCCCAGGCCGTGGCCGAGGCTGCCAGGGACCCGGCGCTCAAGCCGCTTTCTTCCAGCATGCGGCGATTGCCCAGGGCCAGTTGCCGGCCGTCGAGGGTGCCGGCAATGCCACGACCGGTCAGGGACTGGCTGGCAGTGACGTCGGCCACGGCCAGGTCCCGTTCGGCGCAGGCGTCCAGCACGGCCTTGGCCAGCGGGTGTTCGCTACCGCGCTGCAGGGCGCCGGCCTGTTGCAACAGCGTCGCTTCGTTGCCGTCGACGGCGCTGAAGTGGGCGATGCGCGGGGTGCCGGAGGTTAGCGTACCGGTCTTGTCGAACACCACCACACTGACTTCGTGGGCGCGCTCCAGGGCTTCGGCGTCCTTGATCAGAATGCCGTGACGGGCGGCGACGCCGGTGCCGGCCATGATCGCAGTGGGCGTGGCCAGGCCCAGTGCACAAGGGCAGGCGATCACCAGCACGGCCACCGCGTTGATGACGGCGGTTTCCAGGGGGGCGCCATACAGCCACCAGCCGATCAGGGTGGCCAGGGCCAGCAGCAGCACCACCGGCACGAACACCTGGCTGACCTTATCCACCAGCTTTTGAATCGGCGCCTTGCCGGCCTGGGCGTCCTCCACCAGGCGGATGATCCGCGCCAGCACGGTTTCCGCCCCGAGGGCCTGGGTGCGTACCAGCAGGCGGCCTTCGCCATTGATGGCACCGCCGGTGACGCTGTCGCCGGGCTGCTTGGGCACCGGCAGGCTTTCACCACTGATCAGGGCTTCGTCGGCGTGGCTCTGGCCCTCGACCACCTCACCGTCCACCGGGAATCGTTCGCCGGGCTTGACCAGCACCAGGTCGCCGAGGCGCAAGGCGCTGATGGCAACGTCCTGTTCGCGGCCGTCGATCACCTGGATCGCCCGCTCCGGACGCAAGGCTTCAAGGGCCCGAATGGCGCTGGCGGTCTGGCGTTTGGCGCGGCTTTCCAGGTACTTGCCGAGCAAGACCAGGGCGATCACCACGGCCGAGGCTTCGAAGTACAGGTGGGGTTCGGTGCCCGCGCTGGCGGTTACCCATAGGTAAATGCTCAAGCCATAGCCGGCGCTGGTGCCCAGGGCGACCAGCAAGTCCATGTTGCCGGCACCGGCGCGTACGGCTTTCCAGGCGGCGATGTAAAAACGCGCACCGAAGATGAACTGCACCGGAGTGGCCAGGATGAACTGCACCCAGGCCGGGAGCATCCAGTGCAGGCCGAAAGGTTGCACCAGCATCGGCAGCACGAGTGGCAACGCCAGGAGCACGGCCAGCAGGACGCTCCAGCGCTCACGCTGCAGGCGCTGTTGCTGGTTGTCATTGGAGCGTTGCTCGGTTTGCCAGACACTGGCGTTGTAACCGGCCTTGGTCACCGCATTGATCAGCACCTGCGGGTCGATCTGGCCGAGCAGTTCCAGGTGCGCCCGTTCGCTGGCCAGGTTGACGCTGACGCTTTTGACCCCGGCCACCTTGTTCAACGCGCGCTCGACGCGGCCGGCGCACGAGGCGCAGGTCATGCCACCGATGCTCAGTTCCAGGCGCTGGGCGGGGACGCTGTAGCCGGCTTGCTGCACGGCTTGCATCAGTGCCGGCAAGCTGTCGGGCGGGGCCTGGACGCGCGCCTGTTCGGTCGCCAGGTTGACGCTGACAGAGGTGGCGCCCACGACTTTACTCAGCGCCCGCTCGACACGCCCGGCGCAACTGGCGCAGGTCATGCCGGCAATCGGCAGATCGAAGGTGGTGGAATCGGACATCGGTCTTACTCCCTGTAGAAATGACCTACAGGGTCAACCTTGCCATGCTGGCAAGGTCAAGCGCCATGTGCAAAACGCCACACCCCCTTGTGGGCTGGCTTGCGACGACGGTGTGTCAGGCACCCTCGATGTTGGCTCCCGCCTCCAAGGAGAGGCCGGTAGCGGGGCTCAGTAACCCAATGCCGCCGGCTTCAGGTACATGCCCTGGGCGTTCATGGCGATGCGGTATTTGTTGATATCCCCGGCACGCAGGGTGATGTTCTGCGAACCGGGCGCGAGCATCCCTGGGTTACAGCCGGGTGCCTGGCCTGGCAGCAGTTTCAGGCGCAGGGAGAAGGTGCCGGGCGGTAGGTTGAACGAGGTGCTCTGTTCCTGGAACAGTCGCGCGGACAGTTGGTCCTGGATGTACACACCGATCTCGCACGGGGTCGCGACTTCCAGGCGCTCACGCGAAATGATCAGCACCCCGTAGTCTTGCGCACTGGCCGGCGGTGCGGCGGCGAAAAGACTGAGCATGCCCAGTAGGCTGAAAGCGTGCCAGCGCATGGCTGAGTCTCCTGCTTGTATGTCATGGATGGTCAAGCTTGACCGAGCAAGCGGTGCAATGCCAGCCCGGCCGTTCATCGCCGAACTTGACCTTGCCATGGTGGCAAGCTCAAGACTGGCCCTAACCTCATCAAAGGAGATGCCCCATGCAAGTATTCAACGTACAAGGTATGTCGTGCGGTCACTGTGTCCGGACCATTACCCAGGCCGTGCAGGCCAAGGATCCGGCGGCCAGTGTGCGGGTCGACCTGACGGCGAAGGAAGTGGGTGTGGAAAGCGGCTTGTCGGCCGAACAGGTGATCAGTGCGATCAGCGCGGAGGGGTACGCGGTCAAGCTGGCAGGATGAAAATTATTAGTTAGCGACCTCTCGGAATGTTCAAGGCGTCCAAGCGCGGCTAGACTGTCGGGCTGCCGACTGACGTGAGCTGGACGCCTGATGAATTTTCGCACCATTCTGATTCTTGGCGCTTTGAGCGCTTTTGGACCGCTGGCCATCGATTTTTACCTGCCTGCGTTTCCGGCCATGGCCGCGGCATTCGGCACCGACGAAAAACATGTGCAGATGACCCTGGCCTCGTACTTCCTCGGTTTGTCGCTGGGTCAGCTGGCCTATGGGCCGGTGGCCGATCGTTTTGGTCGGCGCATTCCGCTGCTGGTGGGCGTGACGCTGTTCACCCTGGCTTCGCTGGCGTGTGCCTTCGCGCCGAGCCTGGATGGGTTGATCGTTGCGCGTTTTGTGCAGGCCCTCGGCGGTTGCGCCGGGATGGTGATTTCCCGTGCGGTGGTCAGCGACAAGTGTGATGCGGTGGGCTCGGCCAAAGTCTTTTCGCAATTGATGCTGGTGATGGGCCTGGCGCCGATCCTCGCGCCGATGCTCGGCGGGTTGCTGGTCAACCTGCACGGCTGGCAGTCGATCTTCATTGCCCTGACCGCGTTCAGTGCCCTGTCAGCCCTGGCGGTTGCCCTGGGCCTGCCGGAAAGTTTGCCGGCCAACCAGCCACGCCAGCCCTTGTCCGGCGCGCTGCGCCAATACGGTCGGTTGCTCGCGGACAAGATCTTCCTCGGGCACGCCCTGACCGGGGGCATTGCGATCGCCGGGATGTTTGCCTACATCGCCGGTTCACCCTTCGTGTTCATCAAGCTGTATGGCGTGCCGCCGGAGCATTTCGGCTGGCTGTTCGGCATCAACGCCGCGGGTTTCATTCTGGTGGCACAACTCAATGCACGTCTGCTGTCCACGCGCGGTCCGGCGTTCCTGCTGGCGCGCGCGGTGTGGGTCTACCTGGCGGCGGGCCTGACCCTGCTGGCGGTCAGCGCGCTGCACACCGAGCAGCTTTGGCCCTTGCTGATTCCGCTGTTCATCTGCATTGCCAGCCTGGGTTGCATCATCCCCAACGCTGCGGCCTGTGCCATGAACGGGCAGGGCGCGCGCGCCGGCAGCGCCTCGGCCATGCTCGGCTGCCTGCAGTTCAGTGTCGCCGCCGGGGCGGCAGCGTTGGTGGGGGTGCTGCACGACGGCTCGGCCATGCCGATGGCGATGGTCATCAGCCTGTGTGGGCTATTGGTGGTGAGCGTCGCGATGCTCACCCGTCGCCTGCAAGTTGCCCGTGCCGCGCAAGCGGTGGCGTGAGTCAGCCGGCTGCGCGTTGCTGGCGTTCAGGTAGGTAGTGGGGAGCGTGCAAGCGGGCCTCGAGGGTCGAGGTAAAAGCCCGGGCTTCGGCTTCAGAGCGGAAGTTCACGGTCTGATTGTCCAGGCGCACTTGCCACCGGGATTTTGCCAGTTCATTTATCAGGATCTTCATTGCTGACCTCCGGGCGTAAAAGAGAGCATTGCGTGAACTGTCGATTGTAGTCTCGAACCCACGCAAAATTGTGACACGGATCAACTCTCTGACTGACGGCGCCCCGCGCGAAACATCTTTGCACGCAGGGCCCGGTCTTTCACGTTCAGAAGCCTTCGAGAACAATCTTGCCCTTGGCCGTGCCGCTCTCCAGCAGCTCATGGGCCCGTCGCAGGTTGGCCGCATTGATGGTGCCGAAGTGCTCGCCGACGGTGGTCTGCAAGGTGCCGTTGTCGATCAACCCGGCGACCCGGTTGAGCAGCTTGTGCTGCTCCAGCATGTCGGCGGTCTCGAACAACGAGCGGGTGTACATGAACTCCCAATGCAGCGACAGGCTCTTGCGCTTGAGTTGGGTGATATCCAGCGCCTTGGGGTCGTCGATCAGCGCGAGCTTGCCTTGGGGCGCCAGGGCTTCCACCAGTTGGGCGAAGTGTTGATCGGTCTGGGTCAGGCTCGCCACATGAGTGACCTGGGGCTGACCGACGCGCTTGAGCTCCTCGCTCAACGGCAGGCGGTGATCGATGACCAGGTCGGCACCCAGGTTTTCTACCCAGGTGCGGGTTTGTGGGCGCGAAGCGGTGCCAATCACCTTCAGGGCCGTGAGCCGGCTGGCCAGTTGGGTGAGGATTGAGCCGACGCCACCGGCAGCCCCGACGATCAGCAGGCTTTGCCCTTCGGCGGTGTTGCCCTCGCGCACCTGCAGGCGTTCGAACAGCAGTTCCCAGGCGGTGATCGCCGTCAGCGGCAGCGCTGCTGCCTCGGCAAAGCCCAGGGACTTGGGCATGTGACCGACAATCCGTTCGTCGACCACGTGCAATTCGCTGTTGCCCCCGGCGCGGGCAATGGAGCCGGCGTAGTAGACCTTGTCACCGGGCTTGAACAGGCTCACGTCGGTGCCGACTGCCTTGACCACACCGGCCACATCCCAGCCCAGGACTTTGGCGGCGCCACCTTCGGGGGCGACGTTCTGGCGGACTTTGGTGTCCACCGGATTGACGGAGATGGCTTTGACTTCCACCAGCACGTCACGAGGGCCGGCGACGGGGGCTGGCAGTTCGATGTCCTGCAGGGCGTTCGGGTCGCTGATGGGCAGGCTGTGGTAATAGGCAATGGCTTTCATGGGCGGTTGGCCTCGAGTGTCTTGGGATGGGGCAGATGATTGGCTATTTATCTGCGAGATAAAACCCGCTAAAAGCACAGTCTCTTTCAATCATTTATTGATAATGCGGGGGCGCCGATGCTGCGTTTCGATGATTTGTTGTTGTTTGTGCGGGCGGCTGACCTGGGCAGCCTGTCGGCGGCGGCGCGCGGCATGGACATGTCGGCGGCGGTGGCCAGCGCAGCATTGAAGCGGATCGAGCAGCAATTGGGTGCGCGTCTGTTGGCGCGCTCTACCCGCAGCCTGCGCCTGACCGCAGAAGGTGAGGGGTTTCTGGTGTATGCCCGCGCGGCATTGGGGCAACTGGATGAAGGCCGGCGTTGGCTGGCGCGCGGGCAGGATCAAGTCAGCGGGGTCCTGCAACTGTCGGCTCCCTCGGACTTCGGGCGCAATCTGCTGCTGCCCTGGCTGGACGAGTTTCAGCGTGAGCATCCCCTGCTTACGGTGCGCCTGTTGCTAGGCGACCGGATCGCCGACCTGTTCCGCCAGCCGGTGGACATCGCCCTGCGTTATGGCGAGCCGGAAGACTCCAGCCTGGTGGCGCTGCCCATTGCCCCGGACAATCGCCGGGTGCTCTGTGCGGCCCCGCAGTACCTGGCCCGCTGCGGTGTGCCGCGCCAACTGGAGCAACTGGCCCAGCACAATTGCCTCTTATACATGCTGGGCAGCCGGGTTCACGACCATTGGCGCTTTCACGATGGCAAGCGGGACGTGAGCCTGACGGTCAGCGGTGATCGTTTCAGTGATGACGCCGATGTGGTGCGCCTGTGGGCGGTGGCGGGGGCCGGAATAGCCTACAAGTCCTGGCTGGACGTGGCCGCCGATGTGGTGGCCGGGCGCTTGAAGGTGCTGCTGCCGGAGTTGCAGGGCGAGCGTGCACCGCTGAATGTGTTGTGCGCTCATCGCGCCCAATTGAGTAAGCCGGTGAACCTGTTACGAGAAATGCTCAAGCGTCAGTGTGGACATCTGAGTGGTCAATTTTCGACAAGATTTTTCGTGGGCCACTAATCGCACTCATAAAGCGAAGTTTCACGCAGCAGCTATCGGCATTGGCGGTTTCCCCGGGGCAGGAACCGTCGTTCATCACGCTTATACTAGCGTCCGCCTGAGTTCGCAACAGGGTCCGCGAACCCGGGCGGCCTTGCTCGATCCTCCGGTTCAAGCCGCGGAAAACCACTGGTCTGGCTTGAGGGTTTCGAAGAAGTTTGTCGCATTAATTGGTTTTTTAGCCCGGTTTTTGGCGGTTATCTCGCCTTGGCCGGCATCACATTACTGGTCAAGATGTCCCCCGAGCAGTAGACAAATGATTCAACAGGGAGTGAATACATGGAACATGCACCTTGCATCAGTCAGATCGCCACATTACTGGCTGACCCGAAGCGTAGCGCGATGATGTGGGCCTTGATGGATGGCACTGCCCGGCAGTCGGAGGAGCTGGCGTTGCTGGCCGGTTTGTCGCCGTCCTCGGCCAACGCCCATCTTGGGCGTTTGTTCAGCGGTGGACTGTTGAAGGTCGAGGAGCGTGGACGCAAGCGGTTCTACCGCCTGGCGGCACCCGAAGTCGGGGCGGCGGTCGAGGCATTGGCCAGTGCCTCCCTGGTCAGTTCGCCGGGCAATATCGCCCAGGTATTCAAGCGCGCCAACCCGCTGGCCAAGGTCCATACAGCACCGTCGTCGTTGCTGCGGGCGCGCCTCTGTGAGGAGCATTTTGGCGGAACCCTGGCGGCGGACCTGTTTCAGCGCCTGCTGGATGCCGGCTGGATCGAACAGTTGGACAAACGCATCCTGGTGACCCACAAGGGCGCCACTCAACTGGCCAGCCATGGGGTTTTCGTTCAGGCATTGGCCCATAGCAACTCGCAAGTAGCCTGCGCCTGCCCTGACTGGAGCGAGCGTCGCCCACACCTGGGCGGGACGTTGGGGGCCGCGTTGTTGCAGTTGTTCATCCAGTCGGGCTGGCTGAGTGTCTCCGGTGATTCGCGGTCCTTGCAGGTCACGCCGACCGGTGTGCGGGAGCTGGAGCTGTTTGGCAAAGAGCGTGAACTGCAAATGGCCCTTTAAGCGCCCTTGAGAGAGACGTCTGTAGCCGTCGGTTCAGACGTCGCTCAGGGCTGGCGCCAGGTCGTATCCAGCAATCCTCCACCCCGGCGTTCGCGCACACTCGATCCGCGGATTACTGGATCGGGGGATAGGGCATGGAAACACAAGGCTACAGTGCGGCAGAACGGCTGGAGCGGTTACCCATCAGCGGGTATCACCGCGTCATCTTTATCATCATTGCCCTGGCGTTTTTCTTCGACTCCATGGACCTGGCCATGATGACCTTCCTCCTGGGTTCGATCAAAGCCGAGTTTGGCTTGAGCACGGCACAGGCCGGGTTGCTGGCCAGTTCGAGCTTCTTCGGCATGGTCCTGGGGGCATCGTTGTCCGGCATGCTGGCCGACCGTTTCGGGCGCAAGCCGGTGTTCCAGTGGAGCATCGTGTTGTGGGGGATCGCCAGCTACCTGTGTTCCACGGCGCAAACGGTGGAGACCCTGACCTTGTTTCGTATTCTGCTGGGAATTGGCATGGGCATGGAGTTTCCGATTGCCCAGTCGATGCTGTCCGAGCTGATTCCGGCCAAGCGTCGTGGGCGTTATATCGCCTTGATGGATGGCTTCTGGCCGCTGGGGTTTGTCGCCGCGGGGGTGTTGTCGTATTTCCTGTTGCCCGTGATTGGCTGGCGCGACATCTTCCTGGTGCTGGCGGTACCGGCGGTGTTCGTGCTGGCGATCCGCTTTTTCATTCCCGAATCACCGCGCTGGCTGGAGCAGGCGGGGCACCATGATGCCGCCGACCAGGTCCTGTTGCGGATCGAGGGCAAGGTTCGGGCTTCCCTGGGGCGTGCCGACCTGCCAACGCCGATTCGCCTGCCCAGGGCCGAGCACCGCCCCGGTCACTTCTTCTCCGCCTTGCGGCAAATCTGGTCGCCGCTGTATCGCCAACGCACCCTGATGATCTGGAGTGTCTGGTTTTTTGCCCTGCTCGGTTTTTACGGCCTGACGTCCTGGCTCAGCGCGCTGTTGCAACAGTCCGGTTTTGCCGTGACCCAGTCGGTGTATTACACCGTGCTGATTTCCCTTGGCGGGATACCCGGGTTCCTCATGGCCGCCTGGCTGGTGGAGCGCTGGGGGCGTAAACCGGTGTGCGTCATCACGTTGCTGGGTGGTGGGGTGATGGCGTTTTTGTATGGGCAAAGCGCGGTATTCGGCGGCAACGTCAGCCTGTTGATCGGCTCGGGACTGTTGATGCAGTTCTTCCTGTTCGGCATGTGGGCGGTGCTGTACACCTATACCCCTGAGCTGTACCCGACTTCAGCGCGGGCCACGGGGTCCGGGTTTGCCTCGGCGATTGGTCGCGTGGGTTCGTTGCTGGGGCCGTTGGTGACCGGGCTGGTGTTCCCGATCACCGGGCAGGGTGGGGTCTTTGCGTTGGGTGCGATGTGCTTCGCGATTGCCGCGGTGGTGGTCTGGCTGTTTGGCATGGAGACGCGGGGCAAGACGCTGGAGGAGTTGACCGAAGCGGTCTGAAAAGATCGCAGCCGCGCCAGGCTGCGATCTTTTGCGTTCAGGGTTTGACCAGGCGTGCATCCAGGCTGTTCTGCGCCAGGCGTTTGGCCTGGTCCTGGGTCATGCCCAGGTCGGTGTACAGCGCGTGGAAGTTCTCGGTCACATAACCGCCAAAGTACGCCGGGTCATCGGAGTTCACCGTGACCTTCACCCCACGCTCGAGCATGTCGAGGATGGTGTGCTGGGACATGTGGTCGAACACGCACAGCTTGGTGTTGGACAGGGGGCAGACGGTCAGCGGGATCTGCTCGTCGATGATCCGCTGCATCAGGCGCTCGTCTTCGATGGCGCGCACGCCATGGTCGATGCGCTGGATCTTCAGCAGGTCGATGGCTTCCCAGATGTACTCCGGTGGGCCTTCCTCACCGGCGTGGGCGACGGTCAGGAAACCTTCGTGGCGGGCACGGTCGAACACGCGCTGAAACTTGCTCGGTGGGTGACCCATCTCTGAACTGTCGAGGCCGACGGCGATAAAAGCGTCCCGGAACGGCAGCGCCTGGGTCAGGGTTTTTTCGGCTTCTTCTTCGCTCAGATGGCGCAGGAAGCTGAGGATCAGGCCGCTGGTGATGCCCAGTTGCTGCTCGCCGTCCTTGAGCGCGCTGGCGATCCCGTTCAGCACCACTTCGAAGGGTACGCCCCGGTCGGTGTGGGTCTGCGGGTCGAAGAAGGGTTCGGTGTGAATCACGTTCTGCGCCTTGCAGCGCAACAGGTAGGCCCAGGTCAGGTCGTAGAAGTCCTGGGAGGTGCGCAGCACATCGGCGCCCTGGTAATACAGGTCGAGGAACTCTTGCAGGTTGTTGAAGGCATAGGCCTTGCGCAGGGTCTCGACGTCGCTCCAGGGCAGGGCGATCTTGTTGCGTTCGGCCAGGGCGAACAGCAGCTCGGGCTCCAGCGAGCCCTCCAGGTGCAGGTGCAGTTCAGCCTTGGGCAGGGCGTTCAGCCAATCGTACATGTGCGGTTCTCATCAGGTGCTTATGGCGGGCATTCTACAGATGCCCGTGCAAACATTGAGTAAAACCTGACCAAGCGGTTCAGCCTGCCAGCCTGTGGGAGCAGGCCTGCCCCCACAGGGTGAGGCGCAGGTTATTTCGGCATCTCGGCCTGCATGCCCTCGACGTAGTAGTTCATCGACGCCAGTTCGGCATTGCTCGCGCTTGAGCCCGCCGGGATTTTTTCGCGGCCGGCCTGGTCCTTGATCGGGCCGGTGAACGGATGGAACGCGCCGCTCTTGATCTCGGCGATGATCTGCTCGGCTTCGCTTTTCACCGCCGCCGGCACCAGGTCGCTGATCGGCAGTTCAACCGTGCCCTCTTTCAGGCCACCCCAGTAATCCTGGGATTTCCAGCTGTGATCGATGACGCTTTGCGTGGCCTGGATGTAGTGCGGGCCCCAGTCGTTGACGATCGAGGTCAGCACCGCTTTGGGGCCGAAGTGGGCCATGTCCGAGGCGTAGCCCACGGCATAGACCCCACGTCGTTCGGCGGCCTGGATCGGCGCCGGACTGTCGGTGTGCTGGAACACCACGTCGACGCCCTGGTCGATCAGTGCGTTGGCGGCGTCGGCTTCCTTGCCCGGATCGAACCAGGAATTGACCCACACCACTTTGATCTCGGTGCCGGGGTTGTACTTGTTCAGGGCCAACTGGATGGCGTTGATGTCGCGGATCACTTCGGGAATCGGGAACGAGGCGACGTAGCCGATCTTTTTGCTCTTGGTCATCTTCGCCGCGAGAAAACCGCCGACGTAGCGACCCTCATAGGTACGGGCCAGGTAGGTGCCGAGGTTCTTGTCCTGCTTGTAGCCGGTGGCGTGTTCGAAGGTCACCTTGGGAAATTGCCGGGCGACTTTCAGGGTCGGGTTCATGTAGCCGAAGGAGGTGGTGAAGATCAGGTCGTACTGCTCCTTGGCCATGTTGCGGATCACTCGCTCGGCGTCCGCCCCCTCGGCGACGTTCTCCACGTAGTGGGTGGTGATCTGCTCGCTGAATTGCTCCGCCAGCGCCTTGCGCCCTTGCTCATGCTGATAGGTCCAGCCGTGGTCGCCGATCGGGCCGATGTAGACGAAGCCGACTTTCAGCGGATCGGCCGCGCTGGCGGTCAGGCTGGCGCCGAGGCCAAGGGCGGTGACGACGGCGCAAAGCAGCGTGTGCAACGGACGTTTATGCATGAATGGAGCTCCAGGGTGTTTTGGGGTTGACCAGGTCAATGCAAATTGCTGACCAACAGGACAACAAAAACCGTTGAATCCTGCCCAACCCATCGTGGGCAGCCTTGCTCCTGCAGGTCCGTCATCGTCCTGTTGGTGCAAGGCCTGCCCGCGAAGACGCCGGGAAGACCAATAAAGTGCAGCGCGCGAACCCACTGCCATCCAACGGTGCGCTAAGGTTCAACGGAACATGGGCGTGACGTCGCAGTCAGTCACTCATCGCCAAGCCTTCGCTGGCTTCGATACAAGGGACCGTTATGCTCACCTTCCTCAAGCAAGAAAAGCTGCTCCTGCTGGCGCTGCTGGCAGCATTGGCCGCCTATCCCCTGGAGCACGGGTTGCTGCACAGCGGGCAGATGATCGCGCTGGCCGGCGGCATGGCGCTGATCGTCTTTATCGTGGTGGCCTCGATGCGTGTCGCCCACCATGCCGAGCGGCTGGCGGAAAAGGTCGGTGACCCCTACGGCACCATGATCCTGACCCTGGCGGCGGTGCTGGTGGAGGTGGTGATCCTGGCGATCATGATGAGCAACGAGGCCTCGCCGACCCTGGTGCGCGATACCATCTACTCGGCGGTGATGCTCGACATCAACGGCATCCTCGGCCTGGCCGCGTTGATGGGCGGGATCAAGCATGGCGAGCAGTCCTACAACGATGACTCTGCGCGCACCTACAGCGTGATGATCCTCACGGCCATGGGGGTTTCCATGGTGGTGCCGGAGTTCATTCCCAAGGCGCACTGGAAGATTTACTCGGCCTTCACCATCGGTGCGATGGTGGTGCTCTACACCCTGTTCCTGCGCATGCAGGTCGGTCCCCACAGTTACTTTTTCAGCTACAGCTACCCGCAAAAACGCCGCAGCAAGGAACTCGAGCAGGAGGCGCCGCCGATCCGTCTCGGGCTGTCCATTGGCACCCTGGTGTTTGGCGTGGTGGTGATCGGCGCCTTGGCCGAGGTCATGTCCAAGGCCCTCGACCTGGGCCTGGAAGGGACGGGCGCACCGCCGGTGTTGACGGCGATCATAGTGGCGGCGATTTCCGCTGCCCCGGAGATTCTCACGGCCTTGCGCGCGGCCTTGGCCAACCGGATGCAGTCGGTGCTCAACATCGCGTTGGGGGCCTCGTTGTCGACGGTGATTCTGACGGTACCGGTGATGGAAGCCATGGCGCTGTACACCGGCCAACCGTTTCAGATGGCCATGACGCCGGTGCAGACCGTGATGGTGTTCATCACCTTGATCGTCAGTGCGATCAACCTCAACGATGGCGAAACCAACGCCATCGAAGGGATGACTCACTTTGTGCTGTTTGCGACGTTCATTATGTTGTCGTTCCTGGGGCTGTAGCGGCGTCGCTGGCGAGCCAGCGACGCGCTCGGATCAGACCCCGCTGATCAACTGCCGAGCCGCCTGGCTGTGGTCGGCGATCAAGCCCTTGAGGTCCAGTCCCTCGACCTGGCCGTCGATCACCCGCCACTTGCCACCGACCATCACCCGGTCCGCCCGATCGGCACCGCACAGCAGCAACGCCGAGATCGGGTCATGGCTGCCGGAGAAGCGCAGTTCATCGAGTTTGAACAAGGCCAGGTCGGCCTGTTTGCCCACGGCCAGCTCGCCAATGTCGCTGCGTCCCAACAGTTTTGCCGAGCCCTGGGTGGCCCAGCCCAGAACGCCTTCCGGGGTGATCTTCTCGGCGCCGTAGCGCAGGCGCTGGATGTACAGCGCCTGACGGGTTTCCAGGATCATGTTGGAGGCATCGTTGGACGCCGAACCGTCGACCCCCAGGCCCACCGGTGCGCCGGCGGCGATCAGGTCCAGGGTCGGGCAGATGCCCGAGGCCAGGCGCATGTTCGAGCTTGGGCAATGACAGATGCCGGTACCGGCCGCGCCGAGGCGGGCGATTTCATCGGGGTTGAAGTGAATGCCGTGGGCCAGCCAGGTGCGTGGGCCGAGCCAGCCGACGCTGTCCAGGTAGTCCACGGTGCGCAGGCCGAAGCGCTGCAGGCAGAAGTCTTCTTCGTCGAGGGTTTCGGCCAGGTGGGTGTGCAGGCGCACGTCCAGTTGGTTGGCCAGGGCGGCGCTGGCGGACATGATCTCGGGGGTGACCGAGAATGGCGAGCAAGGCGCCAGGGCAATCTGGATCTGCGCGCCGGCGCCGCGCTCGTGGTATTCGGCGATCAGCCGCTGGCTGTCGGCGAGGATCACTTCGCCTTCCTGCACGGTCTGCTGCGGCGGCAGGCCACCGTCTTTTTCGCCAAGGCTCATCGAACCCCGGGTGAGCATGGCGCGCATGCCCAGTTCACGGACACTCTCGACCTGCACGTCAATGGCGTTTTCCAGGCCGTCGGGGAACAGGTAGTGGTGGTCGGCGGCCGTGGTGCAACCCGACAGCAGCAGTTCAGCCAGGGCGACCTTGGAGGCCAGGGCGAGTTTTTCCGGGGTCAGGCGGGCCCAGACCGGGTACAGGGTTTTCAGCCACGGGAACAACGGCTGGTTGACCACCGGGGCCCAGGCGCGGGTCAGGGTCTGATAGAAGTGATGGTGGGTGTTGATCAGCCCCGGCAGGATCACATGCTCGCGGGCGTCGAATACCTGTGCACAGGGTGTCGCCGGTTGCTGCCCTTGCTTGAGCACTTCGACGATCACACCGTCTTGCAGCACCAGGCCGCCACGGGCGTCGAGCTCGTTGGCCGTGAAGATGGCGAGAGGGTTTTTTAACCAGGTACGGGTCGCAGGCATTTGCCGGCTCCTCTGAAAGTTGGGTTCAGGTTCGCCAGCTCAGTGTTGCCCTGTCTGCTGATCCAGGTTCGTCGCGGGGACGAGGTGCCGAGTTTACTCAGGTTGTGCTGCAGTAGCAAAGTGTGCCGCAGTTGCAAAGGATCGCAGCCTGCGGCAGCTCCGTGGGCCTTACCAGGGAATGGTTTCGCCCTTGTAGTTGATGAAGTGATGTCCACCTCGGCCGGCATAGGTATTGACCTGATCCACCAGGCCACGGGTGCTGGTCTCGACATCCAGGTCGGCGCCTTCGCCGCCCATGTCGGTTTTCACCCAGCCGGGGTGCAGGGACAGCACGGTGGGACGCTGTTCGCCCAACTGGCTGACGAAGCTATTGGTCATGGAGTTCAGCGCGGCCTTGCTGGCCTTGTACAGGGCCAGCTCCGGTGCGTCCGGCATGGTCACGCTGCCGAGTACCGAGCTCATGAACGCCAGCACACCGGTGCCTGGACGCAACTGCCCGACAAAACGCTGGGCCAGGTTGATCGGTGCCACGGCATTGGTGAAGAACAACTGGCCAACCTCGGCCAGGGTCGCGCCGCCGGGTGTCTGTACGTCCGGGCCCTTGATCCCGGCGTTGACGAACAGCAGGTCGAACACCTGGCCCTGGAGCTGCTGGCTGAGGGCGAGCACGGCGGGCTGGTCGTCCATGTCCAGGGGCTCGATCTGCACCTTGCCCAGGGCCTGCAGCGCCTGGGCATTCTGTGGATTACGTACGGTGGCGGTGACCTGCCAGCCGTCGGCCAGCAGGGTTTTCACCAGGCCGAGGCCCAAGCCCCGGGAGGCGCCGATGATCAGCGCGGTTTTGGCCGTAGACATGAGTGGCTTCCTTGGAAAAGAGGGTCATGGGTTCAGTGGACAGTGTTGTCCGAGAGCGTTGTCTGGGGGGGCTTGACCCTTGAGCATACTCCAGGGTTTAGCCTGGGTGCTCCCTGAATAAACGGAGTAGTCGACATGTGGACACCGGAACAGTATCGCCGACTGGTGCGCAGCAGTGCCTGGTATGACCTGATCGTGATGGCGGCGTTTGTCACCCCCTGGAGTTTTACCGCGTTGCACGGCCTGCTCTCGGGCGTGAGCCAGGTGCTTGACGTGCCCGGCGAGTTACCGGCCTTTGCGCCGGTACACATGCTGATGGCCAATCTGCTGGGGTCGATTGTCTGCGTTTGGTCGGTGCTGCGGATCCGCGATCCGCAGGCGGTGTACGGCCGCTATGACGCGGCCGGGCGGTTTCTGTTCGCCACTTGGCAGGCCTATGCCTTGTGGCAGGGGGCGACTGGGTTGCTGGCGCTGTTCCTGGTGTTTGAACTGGCGTGGGGGATTGCCCAGGTGTTGCCCGTCAGGCAGCCATCGCCAGCCGGTCCGCTGACGCCGGCCGCCGTGGGCTGAGCACTAGTGCCCGGCCTGCCACGGCTGCCCCAGCGACATCGGCGCATACAGGCGTGTGCGCACGGCGTCGCGTGACAGCAGCACCAGCACCAGGATGGTCGCTATATAGGGCAGCATCGCCAGCAAGCTGGAGGGGATGGCCAGCCCCAGTCCCTGGGCGACCAGATGGACAATGCTCGCCAGCCCGAACAGGTAGGCCCCCAGCAACAGGCGCCAGACGCGCCAACTGGCAAACACCACCAGTGCCAGGGCAATCCAGCCGCGTCCGGCGCTCATGTTTTCCGCCCACATCGGCGTGTAGGCCAGCGACAGATAAGCCCCAGCCAACCCGGCCATGGCGCCGCCAAACAACACCGCCAGGGTTCGTACCCGCAGCACCGGGATACCCATGGCGCTGGCGGCGTCGGGGTTCTCGCCGACGGCCTGGATGATCAAGCCGACCCGGCTTTTGAGCAGCACCCAGGCCACCCCGGCAAACAGGACAAACGACAGGTACACCAGCAGGTCCTGAGCAAACAGCATGCGCCCGATCAGCGGGATCTCGCTGAGCCAAGCAATGGCCACCGGCTCGAACCCGGCCAGGGGTTTACCGACCCACGCCGCGCCGACGAACGTCGACAGGCCCACGCCAAAGATCGTCAGGGCCAACCCCGTCGCCACCTGGTTGGCATTGAACACCAGTGCCACCAGGGCAAACAGCGCCGACAGCAGTATGCCGGCGACCATCGCCAGCAGCACGCCGAGCCACAGCTGGCCGCTGTTCAGGGCGACGATGAAGCCGATCACGGCACCAAACAGCATCATGCCTTCCTGGCCCAGATTGAGAACTCCGGTTTTTTCACAGATCAGTTCACCCAGCGCCACCAGCAACAGCGGTGTGCCGCAGCGGACCATGGCGTAGAAAATATTGCTCAGCAGATCGATATCCATCACAGGGCTCCTGCGTGCACGTGGGTCACTGCGGCACGCCGCGTCCAGCGCAGGTTCAGCCGGGGTCGGTAGAGGATCAGCACATCACAGGCCAAGAGGAAGAACAGCATCATCCCCTGGAACAGCTGGGTGATGGCCGGCGGCAGGTTCATGCTCATCTGCGCGCTCTCGCCGCCGATGTACAGCAACGCCATCAGCAGGCTGGCAAACAGGATGCCGATGGGGTTGAGCCGGCCGAGGAAGGCCACCGTGATCGCGGCATAGCCATAACCCGGTGACACTTGCGGCACCAGTTGGCCGATGGGGCCGCTGACTTCGCAGACCCCGGCCAATCCGGCCAGCCCTCCGCTGATCAGCAGCGCCAGCCAGACCAGGCGCTTGTGGCGAAAGCCGACGAAGGCCGCCGCGCGCTTGTCGAGGCCGAGCACCTTGATCTGAAAGCCGATAAAACTCTTCTGCAACAGCACCCACACCGCCACCAGTGCCAACAGGGCGAAATACACCCCGGCGTGCACCCGGCCCTCTTCGGTGAGCAGGGGCAAGCGACTGGCCTCGCCGAACATCGCCGATTCGGGAAAGTTGAAACCCGCCGGGTCCTTCAAGGGCCCGTGCACACAGAACAGCAACAGGTTCAGCGCAATGTAGTTGAGCATGATGCTGGTGAGGATTTCGTTGGCGTTGAACCGCGTACGCAGCCAGGCGGTGAGCCCGGCCCATAGCGCCCCAGCGAAGGTGCCGGCGCCCAGGACCAGGACCAGCGCCCAGCGGCTTTGCAGGCCAATGAGGTTCACCGCCACGGCACTGCCCGCCAGGGCGCCGAGCAGCAGTTGGCCTTCGGCCCCGATGTTCCAGATACGCGCTTGATAGGCCACCGCCAGGCCCAGCGCGCAGAGCAGGATGGGCAAGGCCTTGACCAGCAGTTCGCTGATGCCATAGCCGTCGCTGATCGGCGCGATCAACAGGGTGTGCAGGGTCAGCAGCGGGTCATGACCCAGGGCGATGAACAGCAGCGAACCGCAACCCAGGGTCAGGGCGGCGGCCAGCAAAGGCGAACACCAGAGCATCAGGCGCGAATGCTGGCCACGGGGTTCTAGGGAAAGCAGCATGGGAAACTCCGTCAAGCCAGTGCAGGTGCGGGTGAGTGAGGGCTGTCGAACTGGCCGGCCATCCAGGCACCGACTTCGCTCAGGGTGGTGCCCGCCGTCGGTTGTTGCGCCGACAAGCGCCCGCCACACAGGGCGGCGAGGCGGTCGCTGATTTGCAGCAGTTCGTCGAGGTCTTCGGAAATCACCAGGATCGCCGCCCCAGCATCGCGCAGGGCAATCAGCGCGCGGTGAATGGTTGCCGCTGCGCCGACATCTACGCCCCAGGTCGGGTGGGCAGCGACCAGCAGGCGGGGCTGCTGGAGGATCTCGCGACCGAGGATGAATTTTTGCAGGTTGCCCCCGGACAGGCTGCGGGCGGGGGCTTGGGCACCCGCGGCCTTGACCGCGAAGCGCTGGATGATGGTCTCGGCCAGCGCCACGACCTTGGCGCGCTGGATCAGTCCATGGCTCATCAGGCCCTGTTGGAAGGACGTGAGCAGGGCGTTGTCGGCCAGGCTCAACTCCGGCACTGCCGCATGCCCGAGGCGTTCAGCCGGGACAAAGGCCAGGCCCAGCCGCCGCCGCGCATCCGGCGGCAAGTCGGCCACTGCTTGGCCGGCGAAGGCGATGCGCGAGGCGTCCGGGCGTGGCAGACGCTGTTCGCCACTGAGCAGGGCCAGCAACTCGTCCTGGCCATTGCCCGCCACTCCGGCAATGCCGACCACCTCACCGCTGCGGACCTGCAGATCGATGTCGTGCAGCGAGCAGCCGAACGGGTCCGGGTTGGCCCACGATAGGCCGCTGACCGTGAGGAACGTCGCGCCACCACTGGCCTTGGGGTAGTTGGCGAGCCACTCGGCGGCCTCGCCGACCATCAGCCGTGCCAGTTGCTGATCCGAACATTCCGCGGGCCGGCAATGCCCGGCCACGCGGCCGCCGCGCAGGACGGTGGCGCTGTGGCACAGGGCGCGCACTTCGGCGAGTTTGTGGCTGATGAACAGAATGCTGCAGCCTTCGCTGGCCAGGCGGCGCAGGGTGACGAACAGTTCATCGGCCTCCTGTGGGGTCAGCACCGAGGTGGGCTCGTCGAGGATCAACAGGCGAATGTCCTGCATCAGGCAGCGTACGATCTCGACCCGCTGGCGCTCGCCGATCGACAGGCTGTGGACCAGACGTTGCGGCTCCAACGCCAGGCCGTAGCGCTGCGCCACCTCGCGAATTTTTCGCGCCAGGGCCTGTGGAGCCCCGGCCGACGCGCCCATGGCCAAGGCGATGTTCTGCGCCACCGTCAGGGTTTCGAACAGGGAAAAATGCTGGAACACCATGCCGATGCCCAGGCTGCGGGCCTGGGCCGGATTGCGCAGGGTGACGCGCTGACCTTGCCAGTGCATGTCCCCCGAGTCGGCGTGGGTCACCCCGTAGATGATCTTCATCAGGGTGCTTTTGCCGGCGCCGTTTTCACCGAGCAGGGCGTGGATTTCTCCGGGTTGAATACACAGGTCAATAGCATCGTTGGCCAGGCAGCCGGGGTATCGCTTGCTGATGCCACGCAGTTGCAGGCGCGGCGTTGGGTCGGGGATCGGGACGGGGTTTGGCATCACAGGCTCGGGTCGTTGAACGAGATGCCTGTGGCCAAAGCAATTTCCTGGCCATTGAGTCAGGAAAGTGCGCAAAGGCACAGCATGCCGGGCTCTGTGGAAAACATCGGGTGGGTGCGGCAGGCGGATCAGGCACCACTTCGGGGCGCTCCTGGGGGCCATGGTGCAGGATCAGTCAGGAAATAAGTGGTTAAAAAATGATCATCGTCCTGCGACCTAGGCCAGCTATGCCACTGCGCCAGTCATGAACGGGTTATCCACAGGTTGCTCCACAGTATTTGTGCGCAAGCCAAAGCCCCGGGCATAAGCACCGTGGGCCTTTGTTCCAAAGCTGCTAAACCACTCTAAGCGATTGTTTTGCGGTGAAAATGGCGTGCAGAACAGGCAATTGGATAAAAACTGATCAATGCCCGCAAAGCCACGTGACAGAAGGGTTACAGCGCTATGTGCTCAGGTTATCCACAGTCGGGTGCACAGCGCTTGTGGGCAAGTGTCCGCCTGAAGGGGATGCCCCAAAGCATTGCAGCCAGGCTGTGCATAAAACAACCCGTGTTCAGCGTTGCAGCAAAATCCGCCCACGGCTCAGGCCCGCCAGTTGTGCCTGCAAGGTCTCGATTTGCGGTTCGGCCACGGCCAACTGCAAGTGCACGCCATTGGCGGTGAACTGTTCATCCACCACCAGGCCACCGGATTCGGCCACCCGCAACTTGACCAGTGCCAGCTCACTGAATGCACAGTCGCACCCCAATGGTACCCGGCTGATCAGTTCGATTTTTGCCGCGCCCTGCAGGCACTTGTTGGCGCTGCCGCCGTAGGCGCGGGCCAGGCCGCCTGTGCCCAATTGGATGCCGCCGTACCAACGAATCACCAGGACTGCCACCTGGTCGCAGTCCTGGGCCTCGATCGCTGCCAGGATCGGCCGACCCGCAGTGCCGCCGGGTTCGCCGTCGTCGCTGCTGCGGTATTGGTCGGCGAACTTCCAGGCCCAGCAGTTGTGTGACGCATTCAGGTCGCTGTGCTGCTCAAGGAAGGCCTGCGCCTCGGCGCTACTGGTGATCGGCGCCGCAAGGGCGATGAAACGGCTTTTGCGAATCTCTTCGCGATAGTCGCAAAGGCCGGCGAGGGTAAAAGGCATGGTGACGGTCTTAAGTGGCGGGAGTGAGGCCGCAGCCCTTGAGGATGATGCGGATCAGATTGTTGCCGGCGTCTTCCATGTCCTGGCGGGTCAACTTGCTGCGGCCGGTGACGCGGCATATCTGGGTGGCGAAGTCGGCGTAGTGCTGGGTGCTGCCCCACAGCAGGAAGATCAGGTGCACCGGGTCGACGGGGTCCATCTTGCCAGCGTCGATCCATGCCTGGAACACGCTGGCGCGACCCTGGAACCAGGCACGGTAGTCCTGGTTGAAGTACTCGCTCAGGCATTCGCCGCCGCTGATCACTTCCATGGCGAACACCCGCGAAGCCTGGGGATGGCGACGGGAGAACTCCATCTTGGCGCGGATGTAGCGGGTCAGCGCCTCGGCCGGGTCGTCCTCGGCGGTCAGGGTGTTGAAGGTGCTGTCCCACAACTCGATGATGTTGCTCAGCACCCCGATGTACAGGCCGAGCTTGTTGGTGAAGTAGTAGTGCAGGTTGGCCTTGGGCAGGCCGGCATTCTGCGCAATGGTGTTCATGCTGGTGCCTTTGAAGCCGTGCCGGGCGAACTCCACTTCGGCGGCCTTGAGGATGGTCTCCTCGTTTTTCTGACGAATACGGCTGGCAGGTTTACCGCTGTGGGCTGGGACTTCAAAGGTCATGGACGTTTCCGGGCAGGTCAATGGGGGCGCCAGTGCGTTGATAACGCACCCACGGGCTTGCGACAAGCCTTGGTGAGGGAAAAGCCTGGTTGGCAGGGGGTCAACGCGTCGCCGCCAGGCTTTCGAGAAAGCTTTCCAGCACCAAATGCGGGCGCCGGCCCTTGCGTGTGACCGATGCCAGGCTCAGGTCGTAAAAGCGGGTGTCCGACTTGAGTGCCCGCAGGCGACCTTGCTGGACCCACAGGCTGGCGTAGTGATCGGGCAGGTAGCCGATGTAGCGCCCGGTCAGGATCAGGAACGCCATGCCTTCGCGATCCGAGGCGCTGGCGGTGCAATTGAGCGCCTGGTAGTGGGCCTGGATCTCGGCGGGCAAGCGGAAGGTCGGGGCAATCGCGTCCTGGCTGTTGAGGCGCGCATCGTCCAGTTGTTTATCGTCGACGTAGAACAGCGGGTGGCCGACCGCGCAGTAGAGCAACGAGCGTTCGCTGTACAGCGGCTGGTACTCCAGGCCCGACAAGGCGCTGGCCTGGGGCACCACGCCGACGTGCAGGCGGCCGTCGAGCACACCTTGTTCGACTTCGTTGGGCGCGATCATGCGGATCTGGATCTGCACATCCGGCCCGCGCTCCTTCAACTGCGCCAGGGCGTGGGTGATGCGCATGTGGGGCAGGGTGACCAGGTTGTCGGTCAGGCCGATGGTCAATTCGCCGCGCAGGTGTTGGTGCAGGCCATTGACCTCGGTGCGAAAGCTTTCCAGGGCACTTAATAGTTGCAAGGCCGAGTGGTAGACCTCGCGGCCTTCTTCCGTCAGGGAGAACCCGGCCCGGCCGCGCTGGCACAGGCGCAGGCCGAGGCGTTGTTCGAGATCACTCATTTGCTGGCTGATGGCCGAGCGGCCGATTCCCAGCACGCTTTCCGCGGCCGAGAAGCCGCCGCACTCGACCACACTGCGAAAGATCCGCAACAGGCGGATATCAAAGTCGCTGACTTGTGCCAGCGGATCGGGGCGACGGCTGCTCATAGTTTAGTAACGGCCTGACTGAAGGTTAGAAAAGTTGCATTTCACCGACTTTATCGCCGTGGCAACTTAGCTGCAACAACGCTTTTTATCCCTACGCCGCTTATTGCCTTGCGAGGTTTTGCCGATGAACCTGCCTGAAAACGCCCCGACATCCCTGGCCAGCCAGCTCAAGCTCGATGCCCACTGGATGCCTTACACCGCCAACCGCAATTTCCAGCGCGACCCGCGCCTGATTGTCGGGGCACAAGGCAGTTGGCTGATCGACGACAAGGGCCGCAAGGTCTACGACTCGCTGTCGGGCCTGTGGACTTGTGGCGCCGGGCACACTCGCAAGGAAATCCAGGACGCGGTGGCCAAGCAACTGGGCACCCTCGATTACTCGCCGGGCTTCCAGTACGGGCACCCGCTGTCCTTCCAACTGGCCGAAAAAATTACCGACCTGACCCCGGGCAACCTGAACCACGTGTTCTTCACCGACTCGGGTTCCGAGTGTGCCGACACCGCGGTGAAAATGGTGCGTGCCTACTGGCGCCTGAAAGGCCAGGCGACCAAGACCAAAATGATCGGCCGTGCCCGTGGCTACCACGGGGTGAACATCGCCGGCACCAGCCTGGGCGGCGTCAACGGTAACCGTAAGCTGTTTGGCCAGGCGATGATGGACGTCGATCACCTGCCGCACACCTTGCTGGCCAGCAATGCTTATTCCCGTGGCATGCCTAAAGAGGGCGGCATTGCCCTGGCCGATGAACTGCTCAAGTTGATCGAGCTGCATGACGCTTCGAACATCGCGGCGGTGTTCGTCGAGCCAATGGCCGGTTCCGCCGGGGTACTGGTGCCGCCAGAGGGTTACCTCAAGCGCCTGCGGGAAATCTGCGACCAGCACAATATCCTGCTGGTGTTCGACGAAGTGATTACCGGCTTTGGCCGTACCGGTTCGATGTTCGGTGCCGACAGCTTTGGCGTGACCCCGGACCTGATGTGTATCGCCAAGCAGGTCACCAACGGTGCGATTCCCATGGGGGCGGTGATCGCCAGCTCCGAGATCTACCAGACCTTCATGAACCAGGCGACTCCGGAATACGCGGTGGAGTTTCCCCACGGCTATACCTACTCGGCCCACCCGGTGGCGTGCGCCGCAGGCCTGGCGGCACTTGACCTGTTGCAGAAGGAAAACCTGGTACAGCGCGTGGCTGAAGTCGCGCCACATTTCGAGAATGCGCTGCACGGCCTCAAGGGTTCGAAGAACATCATCGATATCCGTAACTACGGCCTGGCCGGCGCAATCCAGATTGCCCCGCGCGATGGTGACGCCATCGTGCGTCCGTTCGAAGCGGGTATGGCCCTGTGGAAAGCCGGGTTCTACGTGCGCTTCGGCGGCGACACCCTGCAGTTCGGCCCAACCTTCAACAGCCAGCCGCAAGACCTGGATCGCCTGTTCGATGCGGTCGGCGAAGTGCTGAACAAGATCGACTGATGTCCCCGAAACGGTAGGCGCCGAGCTTGCTCGCGATGGCGGATTGATAGGCGCCGTCGCCACTCGGCTACTAGTCACGCTGTCTATATATAGAAGGCGTCCCTCGGCGGACGCCTGCAAACAGAATTCAGGAGCCCTGCATGAGCCTCATCCCGCATTTGATCAATGGTGAACGGGTGACCGACAACGGTCGCACCGCCGACGTGTTCAACCCATCCACCGGTCAAGCGATCCACAAAGTGCCGTTGGCCAGCCGCGAAACCATCCAGCAGGCTATCGACGCTGCCAAGGCCGCGTTCCCGGCCTGGCGCAACACACCTGCAGCCAAGCGCGCCCAGGTGATGTTCCGCTTCAAGCAATTGCTGGAGCAGAACGAAGCACGCATCTCGCAACTGATCAGCGAAGAGCACGGCAAGACTCTGGAAGATGCCGCTGGTGAACTGAAGCGCGGGATCGAGAACGTCGAGTTCGCGTGCGCGGCGCCGGAAATCCTCAAGGGTGAATACAGCCGTAACGTCGGCCCGAACATCGATGCCTGGTCGGACTTCCAGCCCCTGGGCGTGGTGGCCGGCATCACGCCGTTCAACTTCCCGGCCATGGTGCCACTGTGGATGTACCCGCTGGCGATCGTCTGCGGTAACTGCTTCATCCTCAAACCATCTGAACGTGACCCGAGTTCCACCCTGCTGATTGCCCAACTGCTGCTAGAAGCTGGTTTGCCCAAGGGTGTGATGAGCGTGGTGCACGGCGACAAGTCGGCGGTGGATGCGTTGATCGAAGCGCCGGAAGTCAAAGCCCTGAGCTTCGTCGGCTCGACGCCGATTGCCGAGTACATCTATGCCGAGGGCACCAAGCGCGGCAAACGTGTGCAAGCGCTGGGCGGGGCGAAGAACCATGCGGTACTGATGCCGGATGCGGACCTGGATAATGCGGTGAGCGCCCTGATGGGGGCGGCTTACGGTTCGTGCGGCGAGCGTTGCATGGCGATCTCGGTGGCTGTGTGCGTGGGCGATCAGGTGGCGGATGCTCTGGTGGCCAAACTGGTTCCACAGATCAAGGCACTGAAAATCGGTGCGGGCACTTCTTGTGGCCTGGACATGGGGCCACTGGTGACTGGTCAGGCGCGGGACAAGGTCAGCGGCTATGTCGATGACGGCGTAGCGGCCGGCGCCAAGCTGGTGGTCGATGGTCGTGGCCTGAGCGTGGCGGGGCATGAGGAAGGTTTCTTCCTGGGTGGTTGCCTGTTCGATAATGTCACGCCGCAAATGCGCATCTATAAAGAAGAGATCTTCGGCCCGGTGTTGTGCGTGGTCCGGGTTAACAGCCTGGAAGAGGCGATGCAACTGATCAACGACCACGAATACGGTAACGGCACCTGCATCTTCACCCGTGATGGTGAAGCGGCCCGTCTGTTCTGTGACGAGATCGAAGTGGGTATGGTCGGCGTTAACGTGCCACTGCCGGTGCCAGTGGCGTATCACAGCTTTGGTGGCTGGAAACGTTCGCTGTTCGGTGACCTGCATGCCTATGGCCCGGACGGTGTGCGTTTCTACACGCGCCGCAAAGCGATCACCCAGCGCTGGCCACAGCGCGCAAGCCATGAAGCTTCGCAGTTCGCTTTCCCTAGCTTGTAACCTGCCAGGTAACGCGCGAAGGCCGCCCCAAAGGGGCGGCTTTCGCGTTTTCGGGACTTTTTGAGCGTTGTGACAGAATTATGAAATTAGCAGTTGACGGCAGATTCTGAATGTCTATAATTCGCCCCACTTCCGGCGCAGTCGAAACGGAAAACTCCTTGGAAAACAATGAGTTAAGCAGTTTTCGGCAGCAGGTTGCTTCAGTTCATC